>CAOJND010000091.1 GCA_948439445.1 uncultured Eubacteriales bacterium
CCAATATCGTTGAATGATCAGCCCCACAGGGCGGAGAGCATGGGAATGACCTGCTTTTTCCGACTCATCACCCGGGGTAAAAATACAGTGTTGTCCCTTGGGGTTACGGAAAAGGCCTGCTGAATGGTATCGTCGCTGCCCACATATACCAACTGGGTTCCTTCCATCAACACGTCGGTCAGCATCAGAATGACCATGTCGAAGTGATTTTCCTCTGCTCTGGCCCGCATCAGATCCAAAAATTCCTGCTTTCGATCCAGCATTTTGGGGCTGTCCACGCAGGTGATCTGGGACACCGCCAGATCGTGACCGGCGATGTGGAATTCTTTATAGTCTGCAAACAGCAGATCCTGGGTACTCTTGGAATCCAGGGAACTGGAGAAAATTTCCCGCCCCAGTTCTTCCAAAGACACGTTGGCAATTCGCGCCATTCGCTCCGCCATCCGCCGGTCCCGGTCGGTACAGGTTGGAGATTTGAACATGACCGTATCCGACAAAATTGCCGACGCCATGAGCCCTGCCATGGTTTCCGAGGGCATCAGACCCCGGTCTTGGAACATCCCCGCAATGATGGTGTTGGTGGAGCCAACCGGCTCGTTGCGCACGTAAATAGGATTTGTGGTCTGAATGTCCGCCAGCCGGTGGTGGTCGATGATCTCTAAAATTTCGGCCTCCTCTAGTCCAGGAACGGACTGAGCCGCCTCATTGTGATCCACCAGTACCACCCGTTTCCGGCGGGGCCGCAGTAGATGGTACCGGGAGAGAATACCCACTACGCGCTCCTGCTCGTCTAAAATAGGGTAGCAGGAGGCCCGATGCTTTAGTACCTGCTCCCGCACCTCATCTACACGATCGTCCAGATGAAAACATACCAGGTCTTTGGTTCGGCAGATTCTTCCTATGGGTGTGGACTGGAAAATCCGACGGGCTGCTCGATAGGCGTCATAGGGCGTGGAGATGATGCAGGTGGTAGTCTCCATGGTGCGCAGGGATTCGTCGATTTCCGCTTGGCACAGAATCAGGCAATTGACGTTTAGTTCCAAGGCCCTGCGGATCATATCCGGTTGGTTGCCGCAAAATACCACGGTATCCTTTTCGTGGAACAATAGATTCTCCCGGTTTTGGGGCAGGGCAATGGACACGGTACCATAAATTACGTCCGTATTTTCCCCGGCGTCGTTGAGCACCTTGCCCTCTAGCACCGACAAAACGTTGAATAGAGGTACCTTCTGAAGAACACCGGTGTCAACCAAGGCCATATTATAGCTGGCCACATCCTCTCGGGACAACATCCCATACAGAGAACCGTCCTCATTGGCCACCGGCAGGGAGGTCACCGACTTCTCCTCCTGGAGGATGGACCAGGCCCGGTCCTCCGTCACCGCCGCACTGAGAATTGGCGGCACATCATAATCCAGATCCCGCACCTGGGTATACATGCTGGTGATCCGCTTCGGCGCTTTGACGCCAAACCGGTCCAGTACCGTCTGTGTCTCATCGGACACATGGCCCAGGCACCCCGCCTCGTACTCCCGGTCTCCCAGGGCATTGCGCAGTGCGGCATAGGCCATGGCGGCGACGATGGAGTCCGTATCCGGATTTCGGTGCCCTGTGACATAAATTGGATCCATAGGATCAGCTCCTTCCACACCAGACTCAGCAGGAGATCTCTCCCGCCAAGTTACTGGAAAACAGTTTTACGATCTGGGCTTGGGTCATATCCTGGCCCAAAGCCCACATGAGCTTGGTCATGGCTGCCTCAGTGGTCATGTCCCGGCCTTGTATAACCCCCAGCTCCAACAGCCGCTTGCCCACCTGATAGACCTGTAGATCGCTGCTGTCGTACAGGCATTGGGTGGTGATCACCACGCTAAGCCCCTGCTCCACCGCATGGCGAATGCCGTGAAGCCCTTGATGAAGCACGTTTACCCCACCCAGGCCAAAGGCCTCGATCACAATGCCACGGTAACCCGCCTGAACCAACATTTCAAAAATCGCGGGATCCAGCCCAGGGGTCAGCTTGAGCAAAAATACATCCTGACTAAGCCCCAGCCGCAGTGCTGGTTCTCCATGGGACACCGGCAGCATGGCCTCATTGATCACCAACCCCTGATTGCTGACCAGCGCGGCGTATTGGGCATTGACGCTTTCAAAGGCGGAAAACCCGGAGGCCCGCACCTTCACCGCCCGGCAGCCCAGCATCACCTTCCGGTCAAAGGCCAGAAATACCCCCGGGCAGCCGGAGGCCGCCATGGCAAAGGCGGTGCGCAAATTGTCCGGTCCATCGGATAGCATGTCCGCCAGGGGCAGTTGGGAACCGGTAAAGACCACCGGCAGATTGACGTTGGGCAGCATATAAGTGACGGCGGAGGCGGTATAGGCCATGGTATCGGTGCCATGGGAGACTACAATCCCGTCAAAGTCTGCCCGATGCTGGAAAATACTTTTTGCAATCAACTGCCACTCCTGGGGTCGGATGTTGGAGGAATCCAGACAGATTAAATCCAAAACAGAAATTGCGTAGTAGGTTCGTAGCTGCTGTAGCTCACGCTCCATCACATCAGAGCGCCGGGGTTCCAATCCCTCTCCGCCGGCCGTGGAAGCGATGGTTCCGCCGGTGGTCAGCAGGAGAATCTTTTTCATGCGTGACGTCTCCTATCTCTACGGCGTCCCAAAAAGGTGGCGAAAGTACAGCCACAATCTCTCGGTAGCCTTTCTTTATCATGGGTATACTACCGTTGAATTATAACCGTAAGCCAAAGAAATTGCAAGTATATTCTGGAAATCCCGGAGGAAAGGACCACAACTCCCTGGCCCGCCGGTCCCTGGCAAGAAAGGACTTGTACTTTAGGGCAAATTGTGGTATGATACTGGAATAAACGAGGCCCGGCAACGGATTTTGAAGGACATGGAGGGCGTTTTTGTATGGAGCCTGTTAGAATAGGTGTGCTTGGTGCGGGAACCTGGGGGATCGCCCTGGCCCGGATGCTGGCCAATAGCGGACATGTGGTAACGGTATGGTCGGCCATTCCATCGGAGATTGATCATTTGATTGCGACCCATTCCCATCCCAATTTGCCCGGGATGGTGGTGCCCGATACTATTCTGTTTACCAAAGAGCTATCCCAGGTGTGTCAGGATCAGCAGATCCTATTATTTGCGGTCCCATCCTCCTTTGTGCGCAGTACGGCGCAGAAAGCAGCGGCATTTATCCCTGACGGGGTAGTCATCGTAGACGTGGCCAAGGGCATTGAGCCTGGGACGCTGTGCACTATGACCCAGGTGATCCGCTCTGTGCTGGATGCGGCCGGGGGCCATGCGCATGTCAAGCTGGTGGCGCTGTCCGGCCCAACCCATGCGGAGGAGGTGGCCAAGGACTTGCCCACCACCATTGTCTCTGCCTGCCAGGATTTGCAGGTGGCGGAGTATGTCCAGGATGTGTTTATGAATACTTGCATGCGTGTATACACCAATACCGATGTGCTTGGGGTGGAGCTGTGCGGCGCGCTAAAGAACATTGTGGCGCTGGCCACTGGCATTGTGGTAGGCCTGGGCTATGGAGACAACACCAAGGCGGCATTGATTACCCGGGGGATGGCGGAGATTTCCCGGCTTGGAACGGCTATGGGTTGCGCGCAGCAGACCTTTCACGGCCTGGCGGGCATTGGAGATCTGATCGTAACCGCTACCAGTATGCACAGCCGGAACAACCGGGCAGGCCAGCTGATTGGCCGGGGCATGACCCCGGAGCAGGCAGTGAAAGAGGTGGGCATGGTGGTAGAGGGAATTCACGCGCTGCCCGCTGCGATGACGCTTTCCAAGATGTATGGCATTGAGCTACCCATTGTGACGGCGGTGGATCAGGTTGTCAACCATGGGGCCGATCCAGGGGAAAAGGTGCGGGAGCTGATGCAGCGGAGAAAGCAGACGGAGGTTTTGCATGACGTGGAATGAGCGTGGAGGTTTAGCGCAATGAGACGAGTGATTACCTATGGGACCTTCGACCTGCTCCACTATGGGCATATCAATTTGCTGCGCCGGGCAAAGGAGTATGGAGATTATCTGATCGTTGCCCTATCCACCGATGAATTCAATTGGAAGGAAAAACAGAAGCGGTGCTATTTTACCTATGAACAGCGAAAGGCTCTACTGGAGGCGGTCCGGTATGTGGATCTTGTGATTCCAGAGACCAGCTGGGAGCAGAAGCGCACCGATATTCATGAATATCATATTGATACCTTTGTGATTGGGGACGATTGGCGGGGGAAATTTGACTTTTTGGAAAAAGAAGGGGCGCAGGTGGTATACTTGCCCCGGACGCCAGAGATCAGCACCTCTCAGATCAAGCGGGAGTTGAACAGCGGCGTATAATAAAAAACAAAAAGCTCTGATACGAATGTATCAGAGCTTTTCTAAAGTGGAGCGGGTAATGGGAGTCGAACCCACCTGTCAACCTTGGGAAGGTCGCATTCTACCGATGAACTATACCCGCATGGAATATTATTACCCCTATTATAGCAGGCCTGGCGGGGAAAATCAAGTGCTTTTTTCAGAGATTATTCCGCGATTTTTCCCGAATTGCTTTAAAAGTTTCTGCTTTCAGAAGTGCCTACCAGAATGTGACTGACCTTTGCCATAGGAAAACAATTTTCGCGCATTCTTCGGGCCGGCTTAGCCGGCCCGAAGAATGCGCGGCATTTTGATTCACAGGCGGACAGGGGCTGGCCCCGGGTTTTCCACTCAGGTTTAGCGGGGGAGAGACGCTACAAACCGTTGACAGGTATGTGTGGTGTTCCCACGGGACAGGCATGCATACGATTGCGCTACCTTTCCTGATTTGCAAAACCGGCGCTCCAATCTGACCGTTTTACTTCTTTGCGCCTTCCACCAGACCGTTGGCCAGGCCTACCAAACCCTGCATTTCGCTGGGGATGATAATCTTAGTGGCTTTTCCATCCGCAACCTTTTCCATGGCCTCAATTGCTTTGAGCTTGATTACCTGATCATTGGGACAGGAGTTGTTCAGCAGGTTCAAAGAGTCTGCCATAGCCTTTTGCACCGCTCGAATGGCCTGGGCCTGGCCGTCAGCCTTCAAAATAGCAGCTTGCTTTTCAGCTTCCGCCCGGAGAATGGCGGCCTGCTTTTCCGCGTCTGCCTGGAGAATGGCGGCCTCCTTTTGGCCCTCAGCTACCAGAATGGCGGACTTCTTCTGACCCTCGGCCTGCAAAATGGCCTGCCGGCGGTCGCGCTCGGCCTTCATCTGCTTCTCCATAGAACTCTGGATGTCCTGCGGCGGTAGAATGTTCTTCAGCTCTACCCGGTTGACTTTGATGCCCCAGGGATCGGTGGCCTCGTCCAAAATCGCGCGCATTTTTGTGTTGATCACATCGCGGCTGGTCAGCGTTTGATCCAGTTCCAGATCACCGATGATATTGCGCAAGGTGGTTGCAGTCAGCGTCTCCATGGCGATCATAGGCTTCTCCACGCCATAGGTGTATAGCTTGGGGTCGGTAATTTGGAAATATACCACGGTATCGATTTGCATGGTGACGTTATCCTTGGTAATCACAGGCTGCGGCGGATAGTCCAGCACCTGCTCTTTTAGACTGACCTTCTTGACAATGCGCTCAAAGAAAGGCACCTTCAGGTGGAAGCCCACGCCCCACACAGCGTGAAATGCACCAATCCACTCCACCACATAGGCGCGGGACTGCTGCACTACCACAATACAGTTGATTGCCACCACCAGAAGCACCGCGACGATGGCAATTCCAATTGCAATTTCCATAATATTTCCCTCCTATTTTATACTTTGGCGGCCACATCCGCCGGGGTTACAAATACTTTGACGCCCTCTACCCGATCCACCCGAACCTTGGCGCCGGCGGCAATGGGCTTGCCAGAGGTGCTGCGGGCCGTCCACTCCATGGGGCCGAGCTTGACCTGCCCCTGGGCCATCACATTGTCAATGTCTGTGGTGACCACAGCAATCTGCCCCACCACGGCGTCCACATTTGTGGCGGAAGGCTTTATTTTTTGCTGGATGTAATTGCGTAGACAAAGTAGCAGCACAATAGATACCGCCAAAAACAGCGTTATCTGGAGCCAAAACGGGGCACCTAGAACCGCTGCCACGAAAGCGGTCAAGCTGCCAATGGCAAACCAAATGGTTACCAGTCCAACCGTGGCCATCTCCACCACGGCAAAGACCGCAATGGCGATCAGCCAAAACGAAAGTTCCATACCCAAAGAATCAACCTCCCTCATTCCAAATAGAAGAAATTGGGAAACCGTGAGGCTCCTCCACTGTCTATGGGGCCGAAGAGAAAAGTCACAATTTCTTGGCTATAGAATAGCAGAAAAACGCCACCACGTCAAGGAGAAAATCGGTATTTTTTCATCTATTATTTGACAGTCTAGTGTGGTTTTGATGTCCATTTTTGCACAATTCTCTCTGCAATAAAACACCTGCTTGTGTATGTTACCCCGTCGTTTCTGGGGAAAAAAAGACCTTTTTAGCC
>CAOJND010000092.1 GCA_948439445.1 uncultured Eubacteriales bacterium
GCCAGAGCAAAAACAGGCTGCCTTCCCAAAAGTCCCAGGCCAATAAAGATTCCTGTGGCAAGTAGGGCAAGCCATGTATGCGCTTGCTTACGCAGGTGGAGCGAATAGGCGCCCGCCTGGATGTGCCATGCGCCCAAGCCCGACAACACCGCGAAAATAGCCATCCAAACCAGCCGCCATATGGGATGCGCGGTGAGCTGGTCGCCAATGCCTAAGCCGCAGAACACCGCGCCCAGCACCGCCAAAGCCCGCAAAAGCCAAGGGTTCCCTGTACTTTTCCGGTACAGTTCCCGACCCGAGGGGGAGGAAGCAGCAACCTTTTTGCATAGCTGGGCATAGCGCAAAGCGCCTGTATTCTCTCGCGTGCGCCTGCGAAACAGAATCCGATACCAATGGGATTCAAAGGCGCTGCGCTCGTTCCCCATGTCCATTTTCTTGTAAAGGATTACCTGCTCCCCATCCATCTGAATTATTAGATAGCCCAATTGGGCCCAGGTCAATACCATCATGGTCAGATCCGCTGGTGCCCGGACCAAACGGTTGCCAAGCTCCCCAGCGGAAAGTCCGGCGGGCGGAACAGTCTGCCGAATCCGGTGGACAGGAGGCCCTGCCATGGTCAGCGCCCAATACAGCAGCGCCAGCGCCACGCAAACACCAAAGCCAATCCAGTCGAAGGTCACCGTACTTGGAAGCTGATATTTCTGGGGAAACAACTCCTCAGAAACCTCCATTGTCAGGTTCATCGTCTCATGATCCCGTAGCGGCTCTGTAATCGTCCCGGAAATAGTAGCGCCGTTGACAGTATAGGAAAGATCGGATTCCACACTGTCCGGATGATACCCACTGGTAAAGGCAGGCTGGGTGGAAACTGGACCCGGCAAGGTAACGGTAAAATTCATCGCCTCAATGGGGTATGGAAAACCAGGTAACATCGGTGCCTGGAGCATCAGAACGTCATTTTGCGCATGGACGGTATGTGCGACCAAATAACGGACATTCAGGGAAAAATCCCCCGTCTGTCCTACATAGGTATCGTTCAGGCTTACCATGTTGGCCTTGGGTTTTAGCTCCACACCATTGACGGTCACATCCTTGGCTCCCTCCGGCAAAAGTAGAGAGATGTCGCTTCCCGTACCGTCCAAATGCAGCACCGCGCTGATGGTAGCCTGGCAATCGCCTTGCGCTGTGATATTGACGGCAGTCTGCATCTGCGTAATCGAATTCTCCGCCAGAACCGGGCATGCCAGCGCGAAACAGCACAATAGAATCATGAATAACCGGCGCATAGGATGTCCCCTTCCGATAAAATTTTTTTAATCATAGCACAAATGGCAGGAAAAAGCAAGTTTTTGGAGAAAAACGAGGTTTTTAGACCATAGGCACACAATACAGTGTTGGCACTCTCACAGCTCATGCATGTCTCCTGGGATTTACTATCGCGTTCTCCAAGAAAAATTTGAAAGCACTTTCCCATTGCCATCCCATCGGGACAGTTGTGGGAAAGTGCTTTAGCGCCCTGCGGGATGTCAGGCTACTGAAAAACCCCATAGAAGTTTTCCAAATCGAATCACAGATTGCACGATTTAAGTTTTAGCTGTCAGCCGGCGGATTTCAGCGCACAGCGCCTGCACCGCATCTGGCGCAGTGGCCCAACTGGTGCAAATCCGCACCGCGCTGTGGGTATCGTCCACACGTTCCATAAAGGTAAACAAATACGCCTGTTCCAGCTGTGCCAGCATTCCATCTTCAAAAATTGGAAAAATCTGATTGGTGGGGCTGTCCACCAGAACCGGGATCCCGGCTTCTCGCAGCACGTCTCGGATCTGGTCGGCCAGATCGATGGCATGTGCGGAAATCCGCCCATACAATCCATCCCGGAATAAACCATAAAATTGCAGGCCTAGCAGGCGCCCTTTGGCCAGCATACCGCCTCGCTGCTTGATAAAATAGCGGAAGTCCTCCGCAATTGCCGGGTTGCGAAGCACCACCGCCTCCCCAAACAACGCACCCACCTTGGTACCGCCGATGTAAAATCCATCGCTCAGCCGGGCCAGATCCCGATAGGTCACATCGTTGCCACGGCAGGCCATGCCATAGCCCAGCCGGGCGCCGTCGATATACAGCAGCATTCCATTGGCCCGGGCCACAGCCGCGATTTGCTCCAGCTCCGCCAGGGTATACATGGTACCGTATTCCGTGGGCTGGGATAAATACACCAGCTTTGGCTGGGGACTATGCTCCAGATTGCCCTCTTGCTGCCGTTTATCCAGTAGCGCCTGAATTTGCGCCGCGGTGATCTTTCCATCTTGGGAAGGCAGACCCAAAATTTTATGGCCGGTGGCCTCAATAGCGCCAGTCTCATGGGCGTTGACATGGGCACTCACTGCGCCAACCACTGCCTGATGAGGCCGCAGGGCCGCGGCAATCACTGTCAAGTTGGCCTGAGTGCCGCCTACCAGGAAATGCACCGCTAACTGGTCGTCCCCACAAAGTCCGCGAATCAGCGATGCAGCCTTGGCGCAATAGGGATCCTCTCCGTATCCCACCGTCTGCTCTAGATTGGTCTGTTGCAAAAGCTCCAACAGCTCCGGACAGCAGCCCTCGCTGTAATCATTGTGAAAATAAAACATACGCGCTCCTCTTTGGCCATAGATACCCCGCTGAAGCGTACATTGCTGTTGGGAGTACAGGCCTATGTATATTTTTTAGTATTTTACACCCGGAATCCCCCCGTGTCAACGGTCTATTCCCATCCGGCTGCGCATAAGCTTCCATGGTAGCACACAGCAGGGAGGGGATCCTATGACAGACACCATCGAGCAGCGAGCCTGCGAACTGGCTGTGTACATGATCGAGACCGGCGCTACTGTTCGTTCCGCCGCCAATCATTTTCACATTTCCAAATCGACCGTTCACAAGGACTTGTCCCAGCGGCTTCCCCGGATTAATCCAGAGCTCTACCAGCAAGTTCGGAAGATTTTGGACGAGAACAAAGCCCAGCGCCACATTCGGGGCGGTCTGGCCACCCGAAGAAAATACAAAGGGGAGCATTGAGTGGGCATCTTCCACTTCAACTGTATTTTTCGGCAGCGTACACATTCGAAGGGCGCCTTTTGGGAAACGAGCTTGTAATTGTTCGCTCAACGCGGGTAATGAAGGCCCGATGCGAAGTGGAGCCAACGCAGAAAAGATGCGCAGGCATCTTTTTTGACACACTGAAACTGCGGAGGCTTGAAAGCCTCCGCAGTTTGGTGCTACAGGTCGTCCGCGTCCTGTACCGGGACTTCGTTTCGCTCAATCGGCCTTCCGGTATAGCTCCCCTGGGGATCGGTGATGATGGAAGCTTCCCGGTCTCCACCCATCGGACTGGGCGGGATCAGGATCATTTTTTCTTTCTGATTCATGAATTCCACCTCCCATATCAGTTTGCCCTGGTTTGCGCGCGTCATCCTCTTTGCCAAAATTAGCATGTCGCGGACATATGTTTTTCGTCAAAATACCGTTTTTTCAGAAACGCTCTTGCCAGATCGGATAAAGCAGGGTATACTCTATTTAGCAATTTAAAGCGAAGAATTGCACAAGAAAGAAGGAACGCCCTATGTATAACCGTATCTACAACTTTTCCGCCGGCCCCGCCATGATGTCAGAGCCAGTATTGGAGCAAATTCGAGATGAGTTGATGAACTTCCAAGGCTCCGGCATGTCCGTCATGGAAATGTCCCATCGCTCTTCTCAATTCCGGCAGATCTATGACAACGCCCAGGCGGATCTGCGTAAGCTGATGGGGATTCCCGACGAATACGCTGTTTTGTTCCTTCAGGGCGGCGTCACCCTTCAATTTTCCATGGTCCCCATGAATTTGCTCCAGGGCGGCGGCGCGGAGTACCTTGTCACAGGTGCATGGAGCAAAAAAGCCTTTGTCGAGGCAAAAAAATTTGGCGATGTCAGATGCATCGCCACCTCCGAGGATCAGAATTATGCATATATCCCCGACTGTTCCAGCCTTCCCATTCGAGACAGCGCGGACTATGTCTATATCTGTGAAAATGAGACTATCCACGGTACAACCTATCCCACGCTGCCAAATACATATGGAAAGCCCCTGGTATCGGATCAAAGCTCCATGTTTTTATCCCGCCCCTGCCGGGTGTCTGATTACGGCGTAATTGTGGCCGGCATTCAAAAAAACATTGGTCCCGCCGGTATGGCAATTGTGATCATCCGAAAGGATTTGATCCGTTCGGACCTGGACCCCAGAACGCCGGCATATCTGCGCTACGATGTCCACGATGCCGCCAATTCCATGTACAACACCCCCAACTGCTGGGCTATCTATATCTGCGGCAAGGTATTTCGTTATCTGCTGGACAACGGTGGTTTGGAAGCCGCGGCACAGCGCAACCTGGAAAAAGCCAAAATCCTTTATGATTATCTGGATCAGTCCAACCTATTTCGTGGCACCGCCGATCCAGCCTTCCGCTCTGTGATGAACGTCCCCTTTTCCACAGGCTCTGCCGAGCTGGATGCCCAGGTGGTGGCCTATGTCACCGCCGCCGGATTTGATAACCTAAAAGGGCACCGGTCGGTTGGCGGGCTACGGGCCTCCATTTATAACGCCATGCCAAAAGCGGGTGTAGAAGCTCTAGTGGATTGTTTAAGCCAGTTTGAAGCAGAGCACCGCTGAAAGGAGAGGGAAACAATGCGTATTTTGATTACAGACGGGATCAGCCCCGCCACAAAAGAGCGTCTGGTGTCTTTGGGGCACCAGGTGGTGGAGCAGTCCTATCCTCCCGAGACGTTGGGCAATGCCCTACGGGCATTTGATCTGGTGATTGTCCGCTCCGCCACAAAAATTAGAAAGCCCCAGATTGACGCAGCGACGGGAAGCCGCCTGAAGCTGATCATTCGGGCCGGGGTGGGGCTGGATAACATCGATTTAGATGCCGCCAGAGCCGCCGGGATCCAGGTTCGCGCCACCCCGGCGGCCTCCACCAACGCGGTGGCGGAGCTGACTATCGCCCTGTTGTTCTCCTGCGCCCGATCCATCGGACAGGCCAGCCACTCCATGAAATCCGGGCTGTGGGAGAAAAAAGCATACGCCAAAGGCTTTGAGCTGCTGGGAAAGACCATCGGCATCATCGGCTATGGCCGGATTGGCCAGCGGGTGGGCGAGTTGGCCCAGGCGGTGGGTATGCGGGTGATCGCCCATGAGCCAAGCGTCCAGATCCAGCGTAGCTGCCCGGAAATCCAATTTGTCTCCATGGAGCAGCTATGCTCGGAGGCAGATGTAATTTCCCTCCATTTACCCGCCATGGACTCGCCGGTGATCACGGCGGAGCGAATTCGCCAGATGCGAGACGGGGTGGTGATTCTCAACGCCTCCCGGGGGGCCAATGTGGACGAGGACGCCCTGTTGGACGCTCTATGCTCCGGCAAGGTGCGGGCCGCCGGCTTGGATGTGTGGAGCCAGGAGCCAAACCGCAACACCGCCCTGGCCGCCCACCCTCGCGTCAGCTGTACGCCCCACCTGGGGGCCTCCACTTTGGAAGCCCAGGACCGGATTGGCCAAGAAATCCTCTCCATTGTGGAATCCTTTGCCGGTTAAAGCAGCCGCTTGCCCAATTTCTCTTTTCAATCAATACCATATAAAGCATCCATACGTTCAAATGATGCGGTGCTATTATGAAGATTTTAAAAAGCGAGGTGCAGTCAACAGACCGCGCCTCGCTTTTCTATATATTAACTTCCCGAAAATATGTAATCCACTATGACACTTTCGGATGATATCCGAAAAGATATCATATCGGGCAGGATTATGCTCATTTTATTCGTTTTCTTAAAATGATAAAACTCATGGCGGCAATTGTAAGAAATGTCACTCCAAAAAAGAAAGTGTGTAATATCCCATTTGGATAAGGTGCAACCCAGCCTTGTTTAAAAATAATTATCGATAAGTAACCCGTAACCATTGAAATTGGAATAAAAACAATACCCATTATATTGAGCCAATTAATATAAAATGAAGCTTTTTCAGCGGATAATGAACATCCAATAAAATATCCAGCAACTCCAACTGTTTGAATAATCATAGCCCCCCAAATGGCTTCCATAGTCTGCTCTTCATACCATCCACCGAAAGCGCAAAAAAGTCCGATTACAATAAATGCTGTAGAGGCGATATAAAACACCTTGCCGGTAAACTTGTAGCTTTTTTGATTATTCTCTTTATTTGGTTCAATTCCTTTTAAAATATAGTCCGTAGTTACATTGAAAATTTCACTCATCGCAATTACTTTTTCCAAATCCGGAATACTTTGTTCACTTTCCCATTTAGAAACAGCTTGCCTTGATACACCTATTTTAGCTGCAAGCTCTTCTTGAGAAATGCCTTTGCTTTTTCTTAAATTTTGAATTCTGTCTGCAATATGCATTGTAAGCAATTCCTTTCTTTTATGGTGTAATCATAGCAAAATCATTGGTTGCATAACCA
>CAOJND010000093.1 GCA_948439445.1 uncultured Eubacteriales bacterium
GTACTTGGATATTACCCCCGGTTCTGCCAGCGTCATGGGCCTGATGAATGATACCGAAAATCAGGTGCGGCTGCTGGTAGACGAGGACGTTTTAAACATGCCCTATGTAGGCTTTCATCCCTGTATCAACACCTCTACCCTGCGTCTGCGGACGAAGGATCTGGTAGAGAAGGTTCTGCCGGCCATGCATCATACCATGACAGTGGTCGTTTTGTCCGGCGAGGCCCCTTCTCATTTGGAATAGCAAATGATACGCACCATGTACGATTTGAATAGGAGGAATTATTTTATGAAAGCGAAGGTCTACTTTTCTAAAACCATCACCCCTCAAAAGGTTCTGGAGCTATACCGGATGTTGGGGAAAGAGCTGACCGGCAAGGTGGCGATCAAGGTCCATTCCGGTGAAGTTGGCAATCAAAACTTTCTAACCCCGGATTTCTGGGAGCCGGTAATCCAGGCCGTGGGCGGCACTGTAGTAGAGTGCAACACCGCCTATGAAGGCTCTCGCAACACCACGCAGCGCCATCGTCAGACCTTGGACCGCCATGGCTGGACGAAGCATTTCGCTGTGGATCTATTGGACGCCCAGGGACCTGATTTGGAACTGGCAATTCCCAATGGCACCACCATTCACAAAAATTATGTGGGCAAAGATCTCGTCAATTATGACGCCATGCTGGTACTGGCCCACTTTAAGGGCCATCCCATGGGTGGTTTCGGCGGCTCGCTAAAGCAGCTTTCCATTGGCGTGGCCTCCTCCTATGGCAAGGGCTATATCCATGGCGCGGGCCAGGTGGAGCACATGTGGGACACGCCCCAGGACGATTTCCTGCGCTCTATGGCGGATGCCGCCAGCTCCGTAATTGACTACTTCCATGGCAATATGGCATATGTCAACGTGATGAAAAACATGTCTGTGGACTGCGACTGCTGCGCTGTGGCGGAGGACCCGTGTATGAAGGATATCGGCATTTTGGTGTCTTTGGATCCTGTGGCCATTGACCAGGCGTGTATTGATCTGGTGAAGGCCTCTGATGATCCCGGCCGGGATCATCTGTTGGAGCGGATTGCGTCCCGCAATGGCGAACTGACCATTGCAGCCGCCGCCGGTCTGGGCTGCGGCTCCCGGGAATATGAATTAATCTGTGTGGAATAACTGGTAGCGTTATATTACAATTTCAGCCGGAAGATACGTTTGACGTACCTTCCGGCTGGTTTTTATTCCACATTCGGGCTTGCCCGCATGGCGTCGATGGTCCTGGTAATCAGGGTGTCCAGATCCCATCCCAACAGCTGCGCCCCCTGGGCAATGACCTCTCGAGAACAGCCCGCTGCAAACCGCTTGTCCTTGAATTTCTTCTTCACCGATTTCAGCTCCAGATCCTGAACACTTTTGGACGGGCGCATAATCGCCGCCGCGCCAATCAAGCCGGTAAGCTCGTCTGTGGCAAAAAGCACCTTTTCCATCTCATGCTCCGGAGCCACATCTATGGTCAAACCATATCCGTGGCTGACCACCGCGTGAACGAGCGCCTCGTCAATTCCCAGCTCCCGCAGAATCTGCTGTTCTTTTTTACAATGCTCCTGGGGAAACTGCTCAAAATCCAGATCATGGAGAATTCCCACAGCCTCCCAAAAATCGGCTTGTTCTCCATACCCCAGCTCCTGCGCATACCAGCGCATCACATCCCCTACAACCCGCGCATGCTTTTGGTGAAAATCCCCTTGGTTATACTGGGTCAATAGCGCCCAGGCCTGTTCCGGTGTTGGAATCATACAGTCTCCTCCTTTGCAATGATCGTCCCGCCGCCTACTACCAAGTCGCCATCGTAGAGAACCAAGGCCTGTCCGGGGGTGATTGCCCGCTGAGGGGTGTCAAACCGGCACTGTATCCGGCCGTCTGGTTGGGGATAAACGGTAGCCCACTGGGCAGCCTGCCGGTAGCGCGCCTTGGCGCGCACCCGCATGGGCGCCTCTAGGCTTGAAATAGAAATCCAGTTCATATCCTCCGCCGAAGCGACATTGGAAAACAGTTGGCTCTCCGGCCCTACAGTGACGGTGTTTCCTATCATATCCTTGCCGCAGACGTAGACAGGCGCGCCCATGGCAAGGCCAAGCCCCTTGCGCTGTCCCAAGGTATAGCCCACGGCACCCCGGTGCTTCCCCACCACCTGGCCAGACAGATCCAAAAAATCCCCAGGCGCATAGCGTTTGCCGGTATAGCGCTCCATAAACGCCACATAGTCCCCCTCTGGAACAAAGCAGATATCCTGGCTGTCGTGCTTGGCAGCGTTTACAAAACCATGGGCTTGTGCCAATTCCCGCACCTGGGCCTTGGACAGCTCTCCCAGGGGAAACATGGTATGGGCCAGCTGCTCCTGGGTCAGCGAATACAATACATAGCTCTGATCCTTGGCTGGATCCAAGCCAGTCTTTAACAGATACCGGCCGGTCTTCGCGTCCCGGGCAATCCTGGCGTAGTGCCCTGTGACCACACACTGGCAACCCAGCTCCTTGGCCCGCTGGTACAACTTTTCAAACTTTAAATACCGGTTGCAATCGATACAGGGATTGGGGGTTATCCCCTGCTCATAGCAGCGAACAAACTTGTCCATTACCTTTTTCTGAAACTGATCGGAAAAATTGAATACATAATGGGGCATCTCCAAGCTATGGGCCACTGCCCTGGCATCTTCCACATCGTCCAAAGTACAGCAGCTGTGCGCCTCAGAGACTCCAATGCTATTGTTTTGAAACAGCTTCATGGTAACACCGATACAGGAAAACCCCTGCTCTTTCATCAGCCAGGCGGCAACGCTGGAATCCACCCCGCCGCTCATGGCGATCAGTGCTTTAGCCTCTCCCGTAGACGTTTGTATCATAGGCCACACGCCGCCTCTCCTTTAAAAGTACAGGACCACCTGTATTTCTTCGTCAAACGCGATGCATAGATGTCCCCACATAGCACACCGCCAGCATCCCTGGGCCGGTATGCGCGCCAATGATTGGCGACAGCGCCAGAATCTCCACATTCGCATGCGGTGCAGCCTGCCGTACCAGTTGCGCAAGCTCCTGCGCCCTCTCCGGCGCACCTGCGTGGGCTAAAAGCACCGCTGGATTTCCCTGCTGTGGCAGGTCTTTCTCCAAATTGCTTATCATGTACCGCATGGCCGCAGAAGTTCCCCGCACCTTGGAAACCACCTGCAAGGTGCCATCCAGCGATATGTCCAATATGGGCTTTAGATTCAGCTTATCCCCCACAAACGCCACCGCAGGGGATACCCGGCCACCCCGTTTGAGAAAATCCAAACTATCCACCACAAACCAGTGACAGATCCTCGGCGCAAGCTCCGTCAGCGCCTTGGCGTTTTCCTCCAGATCCATTCCCGCTTGCTGATTCTCCACAGCGGCCTGAACTACTAGACCAAGCCCCGGCGCAGCGGATAGGGTATCCACGCATACAACAGCTTGCGAAGGGTATTTTTGCTCCAGCTGCAAGGCTGTGCTTTTCGCCACCTGGAAGGTAGAGGACAAGCCGCCGGAAAAGCCCACGTAAAGCACATCTTTTCCCTGCTCCAAAACAGGTTGAAACGCGGCCTCAAAGGCAAACGGCGTGATCTGGCTCGTGGATACTGTGGCGTTTTTTTCCCGCAAGGCATCGTAAAAGGATTGACAAAACTGCTCCCGAGCCGCTCCGCCATCAAAAACCCCACTCTGCCCGTTGAGCAGATACCCCATGGGTATCACATGAATGCCGCCGCCCTCCAAAAGCTTTGCCGGCAAATCCACACCAGAGTCTGTGAAAATAATGTATTCAGACACGATATACCAGTCCTCCCGAAACATCATGAAAATGTGGTTAAACTTTCAAAAAGGTTTTCAACTTTTCTCTTTTTCATTACAGATTGAACCCCATGGTCAATCCTTCAACCGCCACTGCCCTGCGGCGCTGAGTAAGACACCATCCCGGTCCACCTGCGCGACAGTCAACTCCCCGGTCTTTCCCGCTTTGATCTGCACATGTAGGGTATTGCTGTCTACAAATGTGGTCTTCTGGGATTCTCCATCTAAAAGGACTACGCTATATGGGGTAAAATTCGTACCCAAAACCTCTACCATATCGCCCATGCGGGTTGCGCTGGTAATAGAAATGGGCAAAACACCCATTTGCAACTGGGTCTGCTGATATGGATTTTTTCCCTGATAACTGACCTGATCTCCATATAGCATGTCATATTCCAGAGTTTCCAGATAATGCTGATATTGGGAATCCTCGGAAAAATCCTGATGCAGCTTAGTCAGCTCCCCGCTGGACATGCCAAGCATCTGCTGCACATGGGCTGTTAGCTGATAACTATATAAATCTTTGCTTGGAATATCCAGATCAAAATTGTTCCAGATTACGTATTCCGTTTGGAATAGGCTGCCGCTACTCAAATCCTCGGCCTCCAATTCCAAATTGGGCTGATGATCGCCAAACAGCACCAAGACCACCAGCTCCTCCCGGTCCTCCAGCGCCGACACCAGATTGCCAATAAACTGATCGGCTCTCTGTAGTTGGTCTAGGAAATATTCCCACTGATACTGTTCTTTTTGGTTTTCACAGCCTTTTGCTGTAATGGTTGGCTGCCAATTCTCCAGTGGCTCCACCGGATATTTCCCGTGGGGCTGTACAGAAATGGCATAGACAAAATCTCGCCTATCGTCTTCATCCAGTGCATCCAAAATTTGTTGGGTCAAAATATGATCCTCCGCCCAACCGATGGGGTTATAGCTTACATCATTCATATACTCCAAGGAAGTATAGGTGTCGAAGCCCAGCATACTGTATACACTGTATCGGCCATAAAAGGTAGCAGAATTGTTATGGATCGCGTGGCAGCGATAGTCAAAAGCCTTTAAATTATAGTTTGCACTCTCGCAGGTGGATCTTCTGAGAATGGTTTGATAAGGAAACTCCCCCGCCCCAAAGTAGCGCAGACTCATGCCGGTCAATACTTCAAATTCCGTATTGGCCGTCCCAGTTCCTGTAGAAGGTACTGTCAGAAAACCATGTGGATAGTTTTCTTTCAGCTGCGTGAATACAGGAACCGGATTTTCCGAACAGGTCAACCATTTTACATAGGCAGGATCCACAAAGGATTCTAACTGCACAAAGATCACATTGGGATGGCTCTGGGTCGCAACAGGCGTGTCCTTTAGTTGAGACAGAATATCGCTCACCGTCTCGTCAGAATAATCCTGTGGACGGTCGATCCCACGGTCAAAGATACTGACTGCAAAACCATAGCAAAAACCGTACTGCTCATAATCCGCTGTCAGATCGTAGAATTGATTGGATACCATACCGGTATACCTGCCAATACCAAACACCGCCAAAAACAAAGCCACTGTAGCGCAGATGGCAACAAATCCTTTCCGCCACCGCCGCTGCTCCTTGGGCAGACGTATCCAGGCCAAAACCAGCAGCCCAATTGCAACGACAGCCGCTGCCAATATGCAAACAATCTGCCAGGGTTCCAAATAGTCCTGAAACACGCTGCTCACAGAAAAAATCAGCAGCATATCCATGGCGGAAACGGGCAGCGAGCGGAAAAACAGCACCACCCACTCAGTCACACCCAGAGCCAGCCACAGAATGCAGATTAAAAGCTGTACAAATCTCTGCCGCCGTATCAACAGGGACGTCAACAGAGTAGCCAACACAAGTAGCGTACCACAGGAAAATGCCAATGGATTTTTTGCAACAAATAAAAATCCAGCCACCACACTGTGCCGGTGTAGAATCTCCAAAGTCAAGCTTAAAACCAAGCTGAGCAAAACCAAAAAAAGTACAGGGTAACGACTTAAGAAACCCGATTCCTTTCTAAAGGGGTTTCTTTGCATTTCGTTTTTCTTCATGATCACGCCTCGGGTTTTTTAAAATTGGGCTCATTATAGCACAAACAGCAGAAAAATACAATCCCTTTCCCCCTCCGGTGTTTGAAAATCAGGCCAGATTCATTGATTATCTTTTCTTAATATTTACCTATCATCCTTGCAACTCCGCTCAACCGAAGAAAATTGTGATTTTTTATATTGCAAAAACAATCGCAATCGGGTATAATGATAAAATATTGGAAATTACCGTTGGGAGAGGATGCTACACTATGGCAGAGATCACGGAAAGCAAAAACTTTATTTACGCTGCGGTCGAGGAGGATACAGCTCCTGGGGGACGGTTCGCCGGTCAAACTGTTCACACCCGGTTTCCGCCGGAGCCCAACGGTTATCTGCACATCGGTCACTGCAAAGCGCTGATCATCGATTTTGGCACCGCGGAAAAATACGGCGGAATGTGCAACCTGCGTATGGACGATACCAACCCTGCCAAAGAAGATACGGAATACGTGCAGGCCATTCAGGAGGATATCCATTGGTTGGGCTT
>CAOJND010000094.1 GCA_948439445.1 uncultured Eubacteriales bacterium
CGGACCGATTTGCGCCGGAGGACACTATGAACCGGGCTATGGTTGTGACAGTGCTGTGGCGGCTGGACGGCCAGGAGAGACCGGCGGGATCCAACCCATTTCTGGATGTTCCCAGTGGGCGTTGGTTTACGGAGGCTGTACTCTGGGCGTCGGGAAACGGCATTGCCATCGGCGTGGAAAAGGACAGATTTGCACCCTATGAGGACATCACACGGGAACAGATGGCGACGTTTTTATACCGCTTTGCCAAGCTGCAAGAGGACATTGCTCCAGCATCGTCGGATTTGTCCCGTTTTCCCGATGAAGGTCAGATCTCCCGTTATGCCCGAGAAGCCATTGCCTGGGCGGTGGCAGAGAACCTACTGCAGGGCTCAGCCCAGGGGAATGGTATCTATTTGCTGCCTAAATCCAATACCACACGGGCGCAGTGCGCTGCGATATTACACCGGTTTGATTTGTGGCTTCAGGCACGTGTTCAGCAGGAGAAGCCGACGGAACCGACGGAGCCAACGGAGCCGCAGCCCACGGAACCGGATGAGAAAAAACTCCGGCCCAACCCATATCCACCGGAGTCCTTTACATATCAAAACGGCTATCCCACCTGTGAAGGAGCGGATACGCTACTGGGGGTGGACGTTTCCCAGCACCAGGGAGAAATTAATTGGAGACGTGTAAAAGCGGCTGGCATGGATTTTGCGATGGTTCGTATGGGCTATCGAGGCTACAGCGTTGGCAATTTAAGGGTAGATTCCTACGGAAAGACCAATTTGCGCCAGGCACGAGACGCAGGACTAAAGGTTGGAGCGTATTTCTTCTCCCAGGCTATCAACCCGGAGGAGGCCCGGCAAGAGGCAAAATTTGCCCTGGAGATTTTAGAGGGATATCCTTTGGATCTGCCTCTGGTGTATGACTGGGAGTTTGTCAGCAGCGATGCCAGAACGGGAAAAATGAATCGCCAGCAGGTCACTGCTTGCGCCATAGCTTTCTGTCAGATCGTAGAGGAGGCCGGATATCGTCCCATGGTGTATTTCAATCAGGATATGGCCTGGAACCGATTGAACTTAGAAGAGCTTTGCCGCTATGATTTTTGGTTTGCCCAGTACAGCCGAGCCATGACATTCCCCTATGCCGTGGATATCTGGCAGTATACGGAAACGGGGTTGGTGGACGGCATTCCCGGCAGAACAGATATCAATCTGATGTTTTTGCCCCAGAGTTCCAAAAGCGCTGCTATATAGATCTGAAGATGCGGCAAAATTTTGTCCCGCCAAAGTGGCAGAGCTTTTATGTTCTGCCGCTTCATTTTTGGGGAAAGCTTTTTATTCCATCAGAGTGTCGCAAAGCGGAAACAATAGGCTTATATAAAATCATGGTAATTACCGAATTTAAGCCGCCTTTCACCAGGTTAAACGGTAGAAATGTGGGAATTAGTAATTCCAAAACTGCTTCTCTTGGACAGCCCATGTAAATAGGGGTGATCAGATAGTTCCAAAGCAACATGACGCAAACCATACATGTCCATCCACAAAAAAGCCCAATCATAACGCCTGCAAATTTCTGCTTTTTCTGATAAACAAATGCCGCAGTACACGCAAAGCAGCAGCTTGAAATGACATTCATTAGAAAACCCAAGATTCCGTTTTCACTAATCGTTAGCATCTCAACCAATGAAACAACGAAAGTGACAGAAAATGAAATAAACGGTCCAAAAATCAATCCGCTGATTGCTATGATAATATCCTTTGGGTCGTATTTCAAAAAGAGTACAAAAGGAACACGCCCAAATACGGTGGCGGTATAAGCAAGAGCGCAAAGCATACCGACTGTTGTGAGTTTTTTTGTTTTCTGGTTCATTGAAACTACCCCCTAAAAAATTAACACCTAAAAGCAATGCCTTTAGGTGTTATGAATTTAAGGTGTATTTTAAATGTCAACAAAGCATTTATCAGATTAGACAGAAAAGTGCATCTTGTCAGAATCATGCTAACAAATTCAATACACCTTCTTTAATCCAGACTATACTGTCGGTTTTGGATTTTCACCAAATCAGCGTTTACACGCTCGCGGACTTTACCGCCGATCGGGAATTTCACCCTGCCTTGAAGACATTTATGCTATTTAGTTGTCGTCCACCATTATAGATTGATTTTCCCTTTTTGTCAACAGAAAATGCCTCATGTAATTTTCCCAAAGACAGGGCGTGCCACCCGCTTGTACAATAGCATGGTTAAAAGAGAGACTACAGTGGCTTTTAAGAAATTCAGCGGCGCCACAGCCAGCATGACGAGGGAGGAAACCGAGTGAATCTGCCCGTTGATCGCTGTGCCCATGCCCACAATGGTGTCCAATGGCATTCCATAGAGCTGTGCGAATTTGGGGAGTAGGTACACCGCGTTGAAGGCGCTGCCAAACACTGTCATACACAGCGTTCCCAAAGCTAGACCCAAAACAGCATGTTTTTGACTTTTTTTTGTATGGTAGATGATGGTAGCAGGTAAGACCAATGAACAACCCACCACAAAGTTGGCAAAATCTCCTACAAAAGCAGTACTGGTAGATTTCAATAAAAGCTTTAACAGGATTTTGATGGCTTCACAGGCCACGCCAGCAGACGGGCCCAGGTAAAAGCCGCACAGCAGCACTGATAGCTCTGAAAAATCTACCTTATAAAACCCGGGCGCCAGGAAGGGCAGGGGAAAGTCCAGCATATGCAGCACCGCTGCAATGGCAGAGCACATGGCGATGATGGTAATCCGGCGGGATGTAGAGAGTTTGCGGGTCTGCGGGAGGAAGCGTTCGACAAGTTTTGCAGCGGCAATCAATGCGATTAGAATTGCTGCAACGATGGCGAGAAAACTTAGATTCTCTTGGATTGCGGACCATAAATTTGACATAAACCACACCTCTTGGCATAAAAAATACGCTCTGAAGCCATTCAGAGCGCGAAAATATCGCAGGGAGTCCCTGCGGATCTTCTTCCATCCAGACTATACTGTCGGTATCGGAGTTACACCGATTCTGCGCAATGCGCTCGCGGACTTTACCGCCGGTCGGGAATTACACCCTGCCCTGAAGATTTCCAATTCAATTATCAATAGCATAGCACGCATTGGGGCGCTTGTCAAGGACATTTTTTCATGCTATAATCATGGCAAAGGGGGTGGCGGCGTGATCTGTGCGTTTACTGGACACCGGCCTGAAAAGCTACCCTGGGGCCGTATGGAGGAGGATCCCCGCTGTACGGCCCTAAAAGTGCGGCTTTGGGAGCAGATCAACGGTATGATTGCCTCTGGCGCGGATACCTTTTTCTGTGGTATGGCCAGAGGCTGTGATTTCTATTTTGCGGAAGCGGTGGCGGCCCAGCGGCTACAAAACCCTGGGATTCGGCTGGTGGCCTGGCTTCCATGTCCGGAGCAGGCCTCCCGTTGGTCACAGGCGGACCAATACCGGTACGATGCCCTTCTTGCTGGCTGCGATCGGATCATTACCACAGCGTCTTGTTATGCGCCAGGGTGTATGCTCCGCCGAAACCGCGCCATGGTAGACGCAGCGGATGTACTGCTTAGTGTGTGGGACGGCGGTTCCGGCGGGACAGCTTCCACGGTAGCATACGCCAGATGGCGGGGCAAACCGGTTATTGCCCTTTGGCGGTAGGTGTTTGCAGACCCTGCACCCTTCCCTTGGCTGCGGTGTCGGTTACATCTCCGCCGATGATTTTATTTTTATAGACCAGTAGTGTTGCATAGACTGGCTCGGTGGCGTTGGGGTAGTTGTTGATCTGATAGACGTAGCGCATGACAGTCTTTCCGCCGTACTGGCTCAGGTCATAGCCCTGGGTCAGCTGTAGGGCGTTGTACCGGTCAAAGACCTCATTGCCCTCAGAGGGGATTTTTACCTGCATGGTTTCCGTGGGAGAGGAAGAAACCTCCCAGCCCAGATCGGTTAGAAATTTTACCCGGTCGTCGTTGCTGGACACAGCGGCGGTGGGGGTGGCGGTAGGTTCTTTGGGACTTTGCAGCAGTACAATCAACCCTACGATTGCCAGGACAACTGCGCCCAGAATCAGAACCAGTTTTTTCAAATTTAGCTTTGCGGTCATTACAAGCATACCAATTCCTCCCGTTTCTCATTCGCAGTACAGCTTATTCGGGAGCGGGACAGGGTAGAACGGAGGCACCATGGAACGGTTGGATAAATTTTTGTGTGGAGGCGGTGTAGGAACACGTAGCCAGGTCAAGTTGCTGTTAAAAGCAGGTAGGGTGACGGTTGACGGTACGGTTGTCCGGGACGGCGGCCTAAAAGTGGACGCCGGGCAACAGATCTGTCTGGACGGTGTTAGACTTGGAGGAAAACGGCAGGTGGTGGTGCTGCTGAATAAGCCGGCGGGATATGTGACGGCAACGGAAGACCTACGAGAGCCTACAGTGATGGAACTGCTTCCGGCGCAATACCGCCATCTAGAACTCCGGCCGGTGGGCCGGTTGGACAAACAGACCGAGGGACTTCTGCTACTGACCAACGACGGAGCGTTGCTCCACCGGCTAATTTCTCCTCGAAGCGAGGTGCCGAAACGCTACTATGCCCAGCATGAGGGAAGTGCCCAGGCGGAGGATATCGTGGCCTTCGCGGCGGGGCTTATTCTGGGAGATGGAACGGTATGTCTTCCGGCACAGCTGGAGCCGCTGGGTCCGGGGGAGAGCCTAATTACCATTCGGGAGGGGAAATACCATCAGGTCCGGCGGATGATGGCTGCCCGAGGGATGCCGGTGCACTATTTGGAGCGGCGGCAGGAGGGGAATTTGTGCCTTGGAAGTCTGCCCCGGGGGCAAGTTCGGGAGTTGACCCAAGAGGAGCTTCAGGAATTGCTACTGTGATTTTCCTGGAAAAAAGTAAAGAGAGTTGGGCATGTTTGGTAAATGTACCGAAAAAAACCGTCGGTTTTCCATCCTTTTTTCGACGTTTCTGGAATAATACATAAAAATTGGCTTGTATTTTGCAATAAAATGTCAAAAGGTACTTGCAAAGTGTGCAAAATATGTGTATAATAAAAGCGTGCTTTTGTGAAATACGCAGTTGTGCAATTTTCTAAGGAGGGGCAGGACATGTCCAATAGTGTTTTTCAGAGCGTCATCGTGCAGCTGAAGGACGCGACAGACCGTATGCTCGGTGTAATCGATGCAGAAGGATGCGTTGTTTCTTGTACGGATATTTCTCTGTTGGGGGAACGTTGGCCAGACGCTTCCCTTAAAGTGAGCAGTTCCTTTGATTCTACAGTTATCTTTGGGCAAAAGACCTTTAAAGCCATAATGGGCGGCTCTAATTTCTTGGAATACGCGGTGTTTTGTAGCGGTGAGGACGAAATTGCCCGTGGTTATTGCACCATGGCCTATGTGGCGCTGAACGATGCTAAAGTCTTTTACGAGGAGAAGCATGATCGAGGAACCTTTGTAAAAAATATCATCATGGATAATATCCTCCCAGGCGATATTTATATTCGAGCCAAAGAGCTGCATTTTACAACGGATTGTCCCCGGGCGGTATTTTTGGTACGGCAGTTGGGCCACGGGGATGTGGCAACCGTTGACGTGCTGTCCAGTATGTTCCAGGACCGGCTTCAGGATTTCGTGCTGAGCATCAATGAGATGGATGTGGCGGTAATCAAACAGATTTCTCCCACCACCACTGTGGAGGAGTTGGAGTCGATTGCCCAGAGCATTGAGAACACGCTGAAAAACCAGCTATTTATCAAGACTGTGATTGGAATCGGCACGGTGTCAGAGCACCTGCGGGAGTTGGCCGATTCGTATAAGGAAGCACAGACTGCCATCGATGTGGGAAAGGTATTCGACACAGAAAAAAGTATCATCAATTATGAAAATTTGGGGATCGGCCGGCTGATTTATCAGCTGCCTACCACACTGTGTGAGATTTTCCTGTCTGAGGTATTTAAGAAAAACTCCATTGATTCGTTGGATCAGGAGACCCTGTTTACTATTAATAAATTTTTTGAAAACAATCTGAATGTCTCGGAGACTTCCCGGAAGCTTTTTGTCCACCGAAACACGTTGGTGTACCGGCTGGAGAAGATTAAGAAGATCACCGGCCTGGATCTGCGGCAGTTCGACCATGCCATCATCTTTAAGGTGGCGCTGATGGTGCGAAAGTACCTATCCTCTCGAGAGAACTATTAACAAATTGTTTTTGCCACGCCGTGAAATGTTACGGCGTGGCTGTTTTTTTGACGAATTTGTATTTTT
>CAOJND010000095.1 GCA_948439445.1 uncultured Eubacteriales bacterium
CGCGGCGCAGACTGCGACTCTTTTGGCGGAAAACCCCAAAGGGGTTTTTCGACAGCCTATAACGCCCTCCGGATCTGACCGGAGGGCGTTTTTCTAAATTAGCGAAGGGTAGCGCCCAGCTCCTTTTCAAGCGCCTCCAGCACCCGGCCAACCACTTCCTCCGTGTCGGCGTCGGTCAGGGTTCTCTCATCAGAGCGCAGCTCCAGGGAGAAAGCCATACTCTTCTTCCCAGCGGGGATTCCCACGCCCCGGTAGATATCAAACAGTCGAATATCCCGCAGCAGCTTGCCGGCGGCGGCAGTGATACACGCTTCAACCTGGGCTACAGTCAACGACTCCTGGCACACCAATGCCAGGTCCCGGAATACCGTGGGATATTTGGGCAGCGGCGAATAGGTCGGTTCCGGCTTGCGCAGGTCAAACAGCTTGGTAAAATTCAGCTCCGCGCAGTAGACCTCCACATCGTCCAGACCGTAGTTCTGTGCCACCAGGGGGTGCAGCTGGCCAATGCAGCCCAGCTCCACACCATCCACTGTGACCATGGCGCAACGGCCAGGATGGAAGATAGGATTGTCATGGACGGCGGTATAGGCAGCCTTTTTCACCCGCAGGCCGGCGAAAATAGCCTCCAGCTCCCCTTTCATGGTAAAGAAGTTCTCGCCGGCCCCATAGCTGCTGAGTACTAGCATTTTTGGCTCCTCCGGCAGAGTCTGCCCGGCCACCGGCAGATAGATCTTGGCCAGCTCATAGAGCTTGACGCTTTTGTTATGATAGGCGTTGTTCCGGGACAGGATATCCAGCATGGAGGGCAGCGCCACCGTCCGCATCACAGAGCTGTCCTCCCCGGAGGCGTTCTGAATCCGCAACGTGTTGCGCAAAGGGGAATCCTGGGCAAGCCGAATCTGGTCGAACACCGCAGGAGAGGTAAACGAATAGGTGATGATCTCACTGTAGCCCAGGCTCCGGCACAACGCTCCAGCCTGGTTCTCCAGCAACATCATGGGAGAATAACCGCCCTCTGTAGTAGCTCCCCGGAACGCGGTGGTGGGAATCTCATTGTAGCCATACAGGCGGCCCACCTCTTCGGCAATATCCGCCATAAGATTTAAGTCAGGCCGCCAGGAGGGCACCTTTATGGTTCTGCCCTCCACGGGAATCTCCAGCCGCCGCAGATACTGCACCATATCTTCCTCGGGAATCTGCGTGCCCAAAAGCTGGTTGATCCGCTCCGGCTCCAGTTCCACGGTCTTAGGCTGGGGAACAAAATTTACAATATCAATGATGCCGTCCAGCACATCGCCGGCTTCCAACAACTCTACCAGCTCACAGGCGCGCTGCACTGCGGGAACGGTGAGCATGGGGTCCAGATGCTTCTCAAATTTACCGGAGGCCTCTGTCCGCATACCCAGCGCCAGGGCAGTCTGGCGAATGGAGGTGCCGTTAAAATTGGCGGACTCAAAGACCACCATGGAGGTGTCCGCCACAATCTCAGAATTTTCGCCGCCCATGATACCTGCCAGGCCGATGGGCTTGTGTTCGTCGGCAATGACCAGCATTCCAGGGGTCAGAGGCCGCACCGTACCGTCCAGGGTGGTAAGCGTCTCCCCTTCCTCACTCCGCCGGACCACAATCTTGCCGGAGGCCACATACCGGTAGTCGAATGCATGCATGGGCTGGCCATATTCCAGCATGACATAGTTTGTAATGTCTACAATATTGTTAATCGGGCGCACGCCGTTGGCCCGGAGCCGCTGCCGCAGCCACTTGGGCGAAGGACCGATTTTCACATTGGCCACCATCCGGGCGGTATAGCGGTTGCACAGATCCTGGGCAGGCACCTCCACATCCAGCTTGTCATACATGGAGCCGGCATCGCTTCCCTGAACGACAGGTGCATGGTGGTGCATGGGCTTATCGAACGCCGCCGCCGCTTCTCTGGCAAGACCAATGATGGAATAGCAGTCCGGCCGGTTGTTGGTGATCTCAAAATCCACCACCGTGTCATTGTTGCCGATGACCACGTTGATATCGTCGCCAGGCTTGCAATCCTCTTGTAAAATCCAAATACCATCCTCAATGGCATAGGGGAAGTCATTCAGCGTCAAATCCAGCTCTTTTAACGAGCAGAGCATTCCATTCGATACCTCGCCCCGGAGCTTTCCCTTGGTGATATGCACGCCGCCGGGCAGCCAGGAATTGTGCATGGCCACCGGCACCAGGTCCCCCGCCTGGACATTTTGGGCGCCAGTCACAATCTGGACAGGCTCCTGCTTGCCCACATCCACCTGGCAGATCCACATATGATCCGAGTTTTGGTGGCGCACAATGGAAACCACCCGCCCGACAACCACATTTTTAATCTCTTCGTCCAGCCGCTGATAGGTCTCAACCTTCTGGCCGGCAAGGGTCAACCGGTCCACAAATTCCTTATCAGAAACCTGGGACAGATCCACAAATTCCTCATTGATCCAATTCCGATTCAGCTTCATCTTGCCACCTCCTTAGAACTGCGACAAAAACCGCACGTCGTTGTCAAACAGCAGCCGCATGTCGTTGATCCGCATCCGGCCCATGGCCATCCGCTCCAGGCCGATGCCAAAGGCAAAGCCGGAATACTTTTTCGAGTCGATGCCGCAGCCCTCCAATACATCGGGATGCACCATGCCCGCGCCCAGCAATTCAATCCAGCCCTCGCCGTGGCAAGTGGAACAGACATGGCCGTCAAACTCGCCTGTGCCATGGCACTTAAAGCACTGCATATCCACCTCGCAGCTCGGCTCTGTAAAGGGAAAATGGTGGGGCCGGAAGCGGATCACCGCATCCTCGCCGTACAGCCGCTTAATCAGAGTCTCCAACGCGCCCTTCAAATCGCCCATGGTAATCCCCTCGTCCACCACCAGGCCCTCGATCTGATGGAACATGGGAGAGTGGGTGGCGTCCGCCTCGTCCTTCCGGTAGACCCGGCCAGGGGCCACAATGCGAATGGGCGGCTTTGTCTTCTCCATCACCCGGATCTGCATGGGACTGGTCTGGGTACGCAGCAGCACCTGATCGCCATCGTCAAAATAGAAGGTATCGCTGCGGTCCCGAGAGGGGTGACCCGGTTCGATGTTCAGCCTGGTGAAATTGTAGTCCGCCAGTTCCACCTCCGGGCCGTCCACCACCGTGTAGCCCATGCCCACAAAAATATCCTTGGCCTCTTGCAGCGCCTTGTTCATGGGATGTTGATGCCCCATGGAAACCGGCGTTCCAGGAATCGTCACGTCGATGGTCTCCGCCTGGAGCTTGGCCTTCAGCGCGGCGGCGTGCAGCTCTGTCTTACGCTGCTCTAGCTTGTCTTCGATGCTGGCGCGGACCGCGTTGGCCAGCTGGCCCATCACAGGACGCTCCTCAGCGGACAGCTTGCCCATCTGCTTCAGCACCGCTGTCAGTTCTCCTTTTTTGCCCAGCAGCTTCACCCGAAGCTCCTCCAGGGCGGCGGGAGAGGATGCCCCGTCCAGGGCTTGCAGCGCCCGCTGCTTGATTTCTTCCAATTGCTGTTTCATGGAATTCTCTCCTTTGATAGAATAGACATAAAAAAAGCCTTTCCTCCCACTCTGGGGACGAAAGACCATAGATCTTCCGCGGTACCACCCGCAGTTCGCCTAAAGGCGCACTCAACACGGCCCATAACGGAGGTCCACCGGCGCGCCCTACTCTTACTTCAGGCGGCAGCTCCCGGGAGAAGGCCCGGCATTGCACGCAAGCGGCTTCCACCAACCCGCTCTCTCTGGATGCGCAAACCAATACAAGGCAGCCCGTTCTCAGCTTTTTTCAAATCAAGATATATTTTAACATAATCGGGCAAAACTTGCAAGGATTTTTTTCACAGTGGTGCAAATCCTCAAAGGGCGTTTTAAGACTATGCAACCGGCGTTTTCTGTGATATACTGAAATCACTTTTATTATAGGTTTAAGGAGGTCTCCCATGGAATATACCGCCACTTCCTATCCCACAGACCAGGTCCAGCTCTATGCCCAGCTCCAGCTGGAACTTACCGGCCTGATCGACGGCATCCCCTACCGGACGGCCAACCTTGCCAACGCCGCCGCCCTGCTCTATCAGGCGCTGCCGCAGATCAACTGGGCCGGCTTTTATCTGCTGCAAGACGGGCAGTTGGTGCTTGGTCCATTCCAAGGCAAACCAGCCTGCATCCAAATCCCTCTAGGGCGGGGCGTATGCGGAACCGCTGCTGCCACCGGCTCCATCCAGCGGATCGCGGACGTCCACACCTTTCCCGGCCATATCGCCTGCGACGCCGCTTCCCGGTCGGAAATTGTGCTGCCCATCCACCATGGGGGCAAGGTGGTAGCGGTTTTGGATATTGACAGCCCATTTCCCGACCGCTTCTCTTTCCAGGACCAGGAAGGTCTTTCTACGCTGGTAGCGATCCTAGAGGCGAATTGGGTCTGACTAGCTCGTAGGAAGAAATATTTACGAATTGTTTTGATTTGTCCCTTTACAGAAGGAACAAAATGGGGTATAATGGATAGGTAATTCTAAATAAGGAGGTCGTGCCATGACGGACAACACCATAAAATTCACTGTTCCCAATGATGATAAAGAGCGGATGCATCGCATCCTCCGTGATGTGTTTGACGCCCTTAGTGAAAAGGGTTACAACCCTGTTAATCAGATTGTGGGCTATCTTCTGACAGAGGATCCCACTTATATTACCAACTACAACAACGCTCGGGCCAATATCTGCAAGTTGGACCGGGACGAGCTGTTGCAGGAATTGGTTCGGTGTTATCTGTTCCAAAAATAAGCTCTCTTTCCCCAGTTGAATCCTGGGTCTTTGCCTTGGCAAAGGCCCACTTTTCATATATTTCCCTCAAATTTCATACGCCCCTCCGTTTTACAAATCCATTTTTCCCGGCGCTGGATCGAATGGTAACAAGCTTTGTAACAAATTATCCCTTTTTTGGGAAAAAGGGTTGACAAGTTCGTTACAGTCTGTTACAATTTGATTACATTCTATTAGGAGGTTTCCGATGGCAGACGAAAATAGCGTCCTCACCTATAAAGGCCATCCGCTCATGCGGAAAGAAAATTTAATCTATTATGGTTCCATGGCGGATTCTCATATTGTAATGCTCCAGATTCTGGAGACCAAGAAGGTCAATGATACGGACATTGCATCGAAAGTTTCCGTACAGCTCCAGTTAACCAACCCCAATGTGAAGGGGCGCAGCAGGATTGTAAAAAAGGGCGAAAAAGACGGCCTGTACACAGCTTTGGATTTGGGCTGCGTCTGGCTGGAGCGTGCTCTGGCAGGCAAGTAACTTCTTAGAAAAAGTAAGACGGAGGGAAATGTATGAAACGCTCAACTCGACTGATCAGTATGATTCTGGCCATTGTTCTGGCCATCAGCACCCTGGCCATTAGTGTCAGCGCGTCCGATGAGGTTAAAATCGGCGTGGGCTTTGTCACTGCCAGCGCCCTGCGCTTGCGTTCCGGCCCATCCACGAGTAACGCCATTACAGATACCGCTTACAACGGAGAGGTCGTCCTGGTGCTTGCAAAGAAGGGCGATTGGTATAAAGTGGAATATAACCTGAAAGAAGGTTATATGCACAGCGATTACTTAAAGGTCAAAGAACGGGAAAATGTAGAGTTGGGCAAGGGCGCGATCAACGCTTATCTTGTGAATCTGCGCAGCAGTCCAAGTACCTCCTCCTCTATTGTGGCGCAGGCCTCCGAAGGAGAAACCTGCTATACCATCGGCTTCAACTGTGGCTGGTATAAGGTCATCTATAAGGGTCAGACCTGCTATGTTCGGAGCGACCTGTTGGATCTGCGGGAATATCCCTATGAAAACCGCGCTTCCTCCAATACCCCCAAGTATTTCCGCAACGGCGATCCCATTGGCTCCGGTTCTTACGAAGCACCGGCAGAAACCGTGTCCGCAGGGCAAAAAATTGCCGATCTGGCCCTTCAATTCCTGGGATATTCCTATGTATGGGGCGGCGCTTCCCCCAGTGGCTTTGATTGCTCCGGCCTGGTAAAATACGTCTATCAAGCCTGCGGCTACTCCATTGGAAGAACCTGCACACCCCAGTACAACGGCGGTAAGCCGGTGGACAAGTCCGAATTGCAGATAGGCGATCTGGTATTCTTCGCCAATACATACACTTATGGCATCTCCCATGTGGGCATTTACCTGGGCGACGGCACCTTCATTCATGCCGCAAAC
>CAOJND010000096.1 GCA_948439445.1 uncultured Eubacteriales bacterium
GTCATGATTTTTTCATCCTTTCGAATTCTTCTTGTTTTTGGCCGGTCATGCCGGGAATCATACAACCGGCACCAGTTGAGCCGCAACGCATTGGTCACCACACAAAAGCTGGATAAGCTCATGGCAGCAGCGCCAAACATGGGATTCAATTCCCAGCCCAGCCAACTGGTGAATACGCCTGCGGCCAGCGGAATGCCGATTACATTATAACAAAACGCCCAAAACAGATTCTGGTGAATGTTCCGAAGCGTAGCGCGGCTGAGCCGGATGGCGGCGGGAACGTCGGTGAGGCGGCTGTGCATCAGCACCACGTCGGCCGCGTCAATGGCCACATCGGTTCCCGCGCCAATGGCGATGCCCATATCCGCCCGTGTCAGCGCCGGCGCGTCGTTGATCCCATCGCCTACCATAGCTACCTTTCCCCAGGTTTGCAGCTGGCGAATCACCTGTTCTTTTCCCTCTGGCAAGACCCCGGCAATCACCCCGTCTACTCCAGCCTGCTTTCCGATGGCCTGGGCAGTTCGTTGATTATCTCCGGTGAGCATGACAACCCGAATGCCCATATTGCGCAGTTCCCGGATGGCCTGAGGACTGTCCTCCTTTATGATATCCGCCACGGCGATCATACCCACCAACCGGTTGCCCAGCGCGAACAGCAGCGGGGTCTTGCCCTCCGCCGCCAAAGCCTCCGCCTGCGCCACCATGGCCGCGGAAACCTCCACCCGGCTTTGCAGAAATCGCAGGCTGCCACCGCAAAGGATCTCTCCATCTAGCTTCGCAGTCAGCCCGTTTCCGGGCAGGGCCTGAAACTGGGAGACAGCCATGGGCTGCTCTTCCGCCCGCTCCAAAATTGCCCGTGCCAGAGGATGCTCACTATGCTGCTCCAGCGCACAAGCCAGATGCAAAAGCTTCGCCTCATCATATCCTTTCGCAGGAACCACATCCGTAACCTTCGGCATTCCCGCCGTGATGGTACCGGTTTTGTCCAATGCTACAATCTCAGTTTTTCCAGTCTGCTCCAAAGACACGGCAGTTTTAAACAGGATCCCCTTTCGAGCGCCTACACCATTGCCCACCATAATCGCCACCGGCGTGGCAAGTCCCAGGGCGCAGGGACAACTGATCACCAAAACAGAAATGCCTCTGGCCAGCGCAAACCCGAAGCTTTGGCCCACCAGCAGCCAGACCAATATGGTCACTGCCGCCACGGCGATAACCGCCGGGACAAACACACCGGAAACCCGGTCCGCCACTTTGGCAATGGGCGCTTTGGTTGCAGCAGCATCACTTACCATGCGGATGATCTGGGAAAGGGTGGTATCCTCTCCCACCCGGGTGGCTTTACACCGCAAAAAGCCGGACTGATTTACCGTCGCCGCGAACACCGACTCTCCCGCCGCTTTGTCCACAGGAATGCTCTCTCCAGTCAGGGCCGACTCATTGACCGCGCTGTTGCCTTCCAAAATCACCCCATCTACAGGGATACTCTCCCCCGGCCGGACAAGAAACACATCTCCGGCCAACACCTGATCGATGGCTACCTGACAGGGCGTACCGTCTCGCTCCACCGTGGCGGTTTTTGGCGCCAGCTTCATCAGGTTTTTCAGCGCGTCCGTGGTCTTTCCTTTGGAGCGGGCCTCCAGCATTTTACCCACCGTAATCAGGGTCAAAATCATTGCAGCAGATTCAAAATAGAATTCGTGCATATAGCCCATGACGGCCTCAGAATCCCCCCGCATCTGGGCCCCTGTCATTGCAAACAAAGCCCAGGTGCTGTAAGCAAAAGCCGCGCCGGCGCCCATGGCCACCAACGTGTCCATGTTCGGCGCGCCATGGAGCAAGCTGGTTACGCCACTGATGAAAAATCTTTGATTGATTACCAGGATCACCACTGTCAATAATAGCTGTGCCAGACCCATGGCCACATGATTCTCCGCCAAAAAGGTAGGCAACGGCCAACTCCACATCATGTGGCCCATAGACAGGTACATCAGTACCGCCAAAAAGGCCAAAGAGGCCGCCAGCCGCCGCTTCAAAGCCGGAGTTGCCCTGTCCTCCAAAATGGAATCGTCAGTAGGTTCTGAAACCCCAGCGCCTTTTAACGCGGCGCCATAACCGGAAGCCTCCACTGCCGCAATGATGGTCTCGGCAGAGGCAGTGCCCTCTACCCCCATGGAGTTGGTCAAAAGACTGACCGAACAGGCTGTAACCCCCGGGACATGGGACACCGCCTTTTCCACCCGCGCAGAGCAGGCCGCACAGCTCATCCCGGTAACAGTATACTGTTCCAATTTTCATCACTCCTTCCAATAGTCTTTCCTCTTTTTTTGAAAAAATAAAGACGCTCTTTTAAAAACTCTGGTATGGGGAATCTTTCTTCCCGCTGTTCCACAAACAGTCATTGTCTTTGTTCCTACCAAAATTTTATCAAACACTTTTTCGCCTATTTTTCCTAGGTTGCCGTAATATATGATATGTACCGCTTTAAAATCCTCCTAAAATTCATTCTACTGTTTTTTATAGTCAATATTTGCTAACCTTGCCTGTTTGCATAGATCTTTTGTCTGGAGCCGGTACTGTTTACCATCTTTTATAAAATATGTTCCACATTGCCGGAATTCAAAGCCGACATTCTTTTGGACACATTGCTCTCGAATATCCAATACCCAAGCATAATCCAGGGGACGTGCATCATAATCTGACTCTCCGCCAACCACAACCAGTTCTATATCATCGAGATAATTTCTAATATCTATCCTTTCAAGCAAAGGTTGTGCGGTGATACATTTGTGCTTAATTGGCAATGCTTGAAATACAGACAGCTTTTTATCCGCATTTTTCTGATTTTCTATCGTGCAGCACACAACCACATTATCGTAACCATCTGCCCAATCATCGGGGATACAGTCCATAAAACGCGCAATCCGTTTTGTTAAAAACAAAAACGTGCAGTCCTGCCTCTGCCGTATCATAGACCAACATTCCCCGCGCCACGCATCGGCTTCTTCAATCAAAAAATCCGTAGAAAAGCAAAGATAAACCATTTCACCTTTTATTTTATAGCTGCCATTTTTCAGCTTTTCGATTGGCTTATAAAAGTCCTTTGTTATCACAACATCACTTGTTTTGATATTTCTTTTTGCATCACCTTTATGAATATAGCAATGCAGACAACCCTCACTGCATTTTTTACATCCTCTCCACGGATTCCACATAGCCATAAGCAGGCACCTCACGAAACACTGATTTGTTAATTTGTTTATCAGTTCAGGAAAAATTTTAAGTTCTGTATTGCAATCTTAATTCCAGCTTGTTAAAAAATCCTTGCTCAGCTCGCTGTCCGCAGGCGACGAAAAAAGTAAAATTATTTTCTGCCGCGATATGTGCGTGGCAGAAAATACTTCTCAGGCTGCAAGTGTGGGAGTTATGCAGCACAGACGGCAACTGTTTTGGCAGAAAACCCCAAAGGGGTTTTGCGATAGTCTGAACCTTATTTCATGAGCCGTTGGATAGCGGTCACCAGCTCATCTACCGCCTGGTCATTGCCCGCCCGCAGATCATTGGCCACACAGGTCCGGATATGGATCGCCAGCAGCTCTCGGTTAAAGGTGTTCACCGCCGCCGTTACGGCGGAGGATTGGATCAGAATATCCGTGCAATAGGCATCCTCCTCCAGCATCCGCCGGATGCCTCGCACCTGCCCTTCAATCCGATTTAGCCGGTTTACCAGCAGCTTCAGCTCCTCCGGTGTGCGGGGCCTGGTTCTGTGGCAATCACAGGAATCCATGGCAAAACCTCCCTTCCTTGTTGGAATTTTATTATATACCCCCTAGGGGTATTTGTCAAGGGGATTTCCAAAAAATTCCACACCTGCCATTGCAAATGCGCTCGAACTGCGTTACAATGATAAAAAAGCTTGGGAGGTCAATACGATGGCAGAGAGTCTGGTCATTGGAATCGCCGGTGGAAGCGGCAGCGGAAAAACCACGTTAATGAAAAACCTGATGAACCGGTTCGCAGATGTGATTACGGTACTCAGCCATGATAACTATTACCGATCCCACGACGATATGCCCTATGAAGAGCGGTGCAAGCTCAACTATGATGAGCCCGCCGCTTTTGAAACCGATTTGATGGTACGTCAACTGGCGCAGCTTCGGCAGGGGGAGTCTATTGACTGTCCTGTATATGATTTTACCATACATAATAGAAGTAAGGAAACGATTCAGATCATGCCTAAGAAAGTGATTCTGGTTGAGGGAATCCTGATTTTTGCCGAGCCTGCCCTACGAGAGTTGATGGACATAAAAATTTTCGTAGACACTGACGCGGATATTCGTCTGTGCCGCCGGGTCAAACGGGATGTGAACAAACGAGGCCGGACCCTGGAATCTGTACTGCTGCAATATCAACAGACCGTCAAGCCCATGCACGAGATGTATGTGGAGCCAAGCAAACGGTATGCCAATTTGGTGGTGCTGGAGGGTGGTAAAAATCTGGTGGCGCTGGATATGATTGAAACCCACATCCAAAAATATTTGGATCAGGAGACCCCTTTATGAATTGTGAAAGCTTAATTTTTGACATTGACGGTACACTCTGGGATTCCCGCGCCATTGTGGCGCAGGGTTACAACCAGCAGCTAATCCAGGAAGGCTATCCAGCGTTATGCGTGACGCCGGAAGATCTAAAGCATTTGTTCGGTATGACCATGCGAGAGATTGCCGACCGGATGCTGAAAACCATCCCCGCAAATCAGCGGTACGACCTGATGGAGCGGTGCATGGAGCGGGAGGCGGAGCTGCTCTGCAGCAATCCCTGCCAGATCGCCTATCCAGGCGTTGCGGAGACAATAATTGCCCTTTCCAAAAGACATCGGCTGTTTTTGGTCAGCAATTCGCAGAGCGGCTATCCCCAGCTGCTGCTGGAAAAGCTGAAGCTGGCCCCTTATTTCAGCGGGCATTTATGCTTTGGTGACACAAAAACCGATAAGGGTACCACCATCCGCACGCTGATGGCACAGCACGGGATTGTCTCCGCTTGCTATATTGGCGATACCCAGGGAGATCTGATCGCCGCCAAAGCAGCGGGACTTCCCTTCGTATGGGCCTGCTATGGATTTGGTCAAGTGACGCAATACGACGCTTACATCGAAAAGCCTGGGGATCTTTTGACTCTGTTTGCAAAAAACGAATGAGCCACAATACACTCATGGAAAAAAATCGGAAAAAAAACAAAAAATACTTCTTTACAAATAGGAAGCTGTATGCTATACTCTAGACGAGAATAAGAACGATTCTCAAGGAGGTCCCCATGGAACGGTCAACCAAGCAGTTTCGTAAGCGCAACGCCATTTTGGCCTGTCTGTGCGGCACAAAGCAGCATCCTTCCGCTGAATGGATTTTCAACCAGTTAAAACCGGAGTATCCCGATCTGTCTCTTGGCACGGTGTACCGAAATCTGACGCTGTTTAAGCAGCAGGGTCTGATTGTCAGCCTTGGGGTTGTGGGCGGTGTAGAGCGGTTTGACGGCTGTACGGTCCCCCATGTGCATTTCGTATGCCAGTGCTGTGGTCGGATTCAAGATCTGCACCAGGTGCAAATCCCAACAGAGCTTTCCGCGCAGGCGGAGCGGCAGTCCTGCGGTCGTATCACACAGTGTCAACTCTCCTTTTATGGAACATGCCAAGATTGCACGCCTGTAGAAAACTCACAACTATGTTAAACCCACCGGTTGGGTTACAGCCGGATCTAATAACATTTTTCATTATTATGGAGGAATTAGTCATGAAGAAATTTGTATGCCCCGTTTGCGGTTATGTCTATGAGGGTGAGGAGATCCCCGAAGGCTTTAAGTGCCCGGTGTGCAAGGTAGACGGCTCTAAGTTTGTTGAGCAGTCCGGCGAGCTAAAGTTGGCAGCTGAGCATCAGTTTGGCATCTATGAAGAGACTGTGGCCAACAATCCCGACGTCTCCGCCGAGGACAAGGCCTACATCCTGGAGCAGCTGAAGGCAAACTTTACCGGCGAGTGCGGCGAAGTTGGCATGTATCTGTGCATGGCGCGGATCGCTCACCGGGAGGGCTATCCTGAAATCGGCCTGTACTGGGAGAAAGCCGCCTACGAAGAGGCAGAACATGCCGCAAAATTTGCCGAGATTCTGGGCAGCACCCTGGAGCCCAACATGACCGATTGCACCAAGAAGAATTTGGC
>CAOJND010000097.1 GCA_948439445.1 uncultured Eubacteriales bacterium
CTTACTCACATTTTCTATGACCAATTATTTTCTGCTGATCATATTGATTATCGTATCCTTGTCCTTTTTAGAAGAGCAAAAAAAGGGACTTTGGAATGTGGTTCGCGCCGCACCGGGCGGACGGCTTTGCCTTGCTTTGAAAAGAACCGCTGTTTTATTTTTTACATCAATATTTGCTGTGCTGCTGCTCTATGGGACAAATCTCGCAATTGGATTTTCTGTCTATGGCGGATATGACACGCTTCATTGTTCCATACAGTCAGTTGCACTGCTCGGCGGACTTCCGCTGTGCGTATTGCTCAGTGCTGCCTGCATTGCGATAAACTGCTATAAAAAACCTGCGGCTGAAAAAGATTTGCTCGGAGGGTTTGCCCTGAGGCTCAATGGTATAACGGATCGGTTTTTCAGGCGGCTGCATCTGTTTGGGTTTGAAGCATATAAAACGGTATGGATTCAGAAGGGCGTTGTTGTGATCGCGTTGTTTGTGTATTTTGCGCTCGGGCTTTCCTATACTGCGCCGGTTCCCGCCAGCAATGCCACTGAGGTGGTGGCGCGACAATATACGATGGAGCTTGCGGGCAAAACTACGGATGAAACAATAAGCCGTATAGAAACCATACAGTCGGAACTAAATCAAACAGTTGCGGACTATAAGGCGGCGGAAACCGCTTTTGAAAACGGCGAAATGGAATATCCGCAGTTTGATATTTATGCCCGTGAAGCGTCTGTCGCCCAAACCAAAAGCGAAGGCTTGGATATGGTGCGCAAACGTGTAGAACAGCTTCGGGAGCAGGCGCGGGAAAAAGGCTTTGTGCCATATCTGATCGCAGAAGTTCCCTTTGAGCGTGTATATGGGGAAGCGGCAGAGCACAACCGACAATCGGCGGCAATGCTTTCCCTGCTGATCCTCGGACTTTTACTGGCTGGCTGTATGACCTATGAAAAACAATCCGGCATGACAGGTCTGGCGGTTTCTGCGGTAAGAGGCAGAGAGGCGTTGCTGATTCGTAAAATTCTGCTGGCGGCGTGCTGCGCCGTCCTTGCTGCTTTTGAGCGGGGAGAGATCGCGCTGATTGCCACCGACCAACCCGAATTGTTTTCTAATATCAGCGAGGTGACGATCTCCTTATCCGATAGGGCTGACAGCAATTCCACCCCCTCTAAACGGAAAGTGGCTCTTGGCGGTTTTGTCCCATTTGATTATAAAGGCATAGGCTCCGGTCTTTCGCCTAATGTGGTGGTATCAAACTCTTATCTGCGGGAGTGGTTTGGAAAGCCCACCGTAGCACGACTTGACTTGAATGTTTCCGAGGGCTATGAACAAAATGCCCTGATTGCGTTAAAGCAAATCATAGGGAATGACAATCAAATCACGCTGTCATCAAGGCTGGGGTCTACGGAAGAACTGAATCAGGCAAAAATGGCGATATTGGCTCTTGGCGGCAGCGTTTCCCTTGTAATCGCCCTCATTGGAATCCTCAATTTTGTCAATACGATGTCGGTTAGCGTTATGGCGCGTAAACGCGAATTGGCAACGCAGGAATCCATTGGAATGAGCAGTAGGCAGATTCGTAAAATGCTGATTGACGAAGGACTTTGCTATGCAGTTATCACGCTGGCACTTGTCCTGTCCATAGGCAATTTGATTGCATACGGTATTTTCAAGCTGTTCCAACAACGGGTGAGCTTCGCGGTCTTTACCTATCCTCTTGTTCCTGCGGCGGTTATTGTTTTGGCGGTGTTGGCAGTTTGCTTCATCACGCCGGAGAGGGTGTATAGCTCTCTGAACCGGGAAACGATTGTAACCCAATTGAGAGAAGCAGAATAATAGCCAAAGCAACCTTACCACAGGTGGACAGTCCAATTGTCCACCTGTGGTTTTCTTTGGACAAGAAAAAGCCCTGAAAACACACGTTTTCAGGGCTTTTGGCGGAGGCGGTGGGATTCGAACCCACGGGCCGTTTTACCGGCCAAACGATTTCGAGTCGTTCTCGTTATGACCACTTCGATACACCTCCAGGTGAAAAATATTCCGTTTTTGGCACAGATAACACGATTCCGAACTTGCCGCATAACGACTACCTCAAAATTCCTGCCTGTGTTGATTTTAAACGTTACAATTTAAAGTTTAGAAAATACAAAACATACAAAACGGAAAATACTTTTCTATTATAATCGAAAGCCATGGGAAAATCAAGGCCTTTTAAAGAAAAGCTGAACAAATCAATTTCCACAATGCTTGGCGCGATTTTTTACGTCAAGTTGCGCAAAGCCCGCCGCTGGAATTACCAAAGGATTTATCAAGATGGAGCATTGGAGTTTAATGCGTGGAGGCCCCTGCCTTGCAGGAGCAAAACAGGAGCCTCTTTGAAATGAGATTTTTGATTCTGTAAATTACTTTCGCGTCAGTGTTGCGGCGGTGGATTCTACCACGTTTCCGCTGGCGTCTGTCACAACGCACTGATACATCTGACCTGCCCGAATGGCCTTCATCACAACAGACACAGTCTCTGTGTTACTGCCGGGTAGAGTGGACTTGCACCAGGACGCTCCGCCGTTCTTGGAGTACATCCACTGATAGGTTAGGCCCTCGCCCTCCGCCCTAGCGGTGAATGTGGCAGTCTCGCCCAGCGCGGCAGCGCTGTCAACGGGGTTGCCCACAATCTTTAGACCGGTAGTCGCGGTTGTCATGGAAACCACTGCGGACTCTACGCTGTTGCCCTCGGAATCCGTTACGACCACCTTGTACATCTGGCCGACCCGGAACGCCTTCATAACAACTGCCACAGAAGCGGTATCGCTGCCCGCCATGGTGGAATTTGTCCAACTCTTGCCGCCATTGTTGGAGAACATCCACTGGTAGGTTACATCTGTGCGGTTCACCGCCACGGAGAAGGTAGCCGTATCGCCAATCTTGCCCGTAAAGGACGCGGGCGCGGTTACGATTGCCAAATCCTGGGGAACCGGAGGTGTCACAACGCCATTTTCCTCAAACTCCAGAGACTCGACCAGATAGTTGTAGCCCGCTGCCATGCCGGTGTAGGCGTCAATTACGATGTAGTCGCCGTTGATGCCGGTATTTTCAAAGGAGAACATCTCGGTGAAGTTCTCGCCATCGATGGACCAGTAGCAGGTATAGCTGTCGCCTTCCTTTTCCATGCGGAACCAGTGGGTGGACGCCGCCTTTAGGCCGCTGCCGCCGATGTTGGCGGAATTCTGCTCCCGGGTGATCTCGCCGCCCTTGCGCAGGAAGTCCTGCATGGTGCCGTCGCCACCCCGGATGCCCACCAGGTTGTTATAGTCGTCCATGGCGTAGAAGCCAAAGAATTCATACCAGCCCTGGGAGCCGCCCTGGTCGAACTTGAACTTCATGGTGGCGATCCAGTCGCCCTCCACGGGGATCTTCACCAGATCCTTGGGGGTGGTAGCGGCGGAGCCGGACAACTGATCGTTGCTGGGCTCCATGGCGTCTTTCGTGGAGACCAGATATAGGCCCTGGCCTTCCCGGATTGCGGTGACGTCGGGATTTACCACCTCAAAGCGGTCGGCAGAGGCGGGATCGGTGAAGTCGATGCTATCCGGACAGGTGGCACCGATCCGGGGAATCCGGACCTGCTTCGTGGCGTCGCACCGGGTGCAGCTGTGCGTCCGGATACCGGCCGTCGTGGTGGTCGGCTCCAGGGTTACCACACCTGCATCCCAAGCGTGGCCCAGAGCCTTGGTGGGGTTGGTAATCACCGTCCGATTGCAGCCTTCATGGGTGCAAACCTTTGTGGTAAAACCGTCCTGGGTGCAGGTGGGCTCGGTGACGATTTCCTGGAAGGTGTGCTCATGATCGGAAACCGCGTCCAGGATGGACCAATACAGAGGCTTTGGTTCGTAATTGTTAAAGGGCAGAGGCTTGCCATTGGGTCTCCAGCTGGAGCCGTCGTGGGTGCCCCAGAAAACCACCGCTTCAATCTTTTCATGGAACTCAACCAACAATTCAAACAGCTGCCGGTAGTATTCCGCCTGTTCTGCCTCGTCGTTGTTGCGCATCTGGACGTCCAGCTCGGTCACCATGACTTTGCAGCCGATGGAGGCGTATTTTTCCAGTGCAGCCCGGAATCTGGAAATGGTGGGGTTCCCCACAGTCAGGTGCGCCTGCATACCCACGGCGTCCAGCAGGCCTTTTTCATACAAATCCTTTGCCAGGTCGTAAATTGCGTTTAATTTACCGATGTCGTACTCATTGTAATCGTTGTAGCAGAGCATGCAGCCTTCCGGCGCGTATTTTCTTGCATATTCAAACGCCTTATAAATAAAGGTATTGTCGCCGTAAACCCGGATCCAGCCGGACTGGGTCGCAGGCCGCATGGTGGCAGGATTGCTGTCGGTAAACGCTTCGTTCACCACGTCCCAGGCGTAGATCTCCAAATTGGGGTATTCGGTGGCAATCAGCGCAAACAGATTGCGAATAAAGCTCTCCAGCCGCTGGTTCATAATCTCCGGGGTGACATAATCTCCGCTGTTGGTGAAGCCTTCCCGGAAGAACCAGCTGGGCGTCTGGCTGTGCCAGGCGATCACATGGCCGCGCATGGGAATGTGATTGTCCTCACAGAATTTTAAGATCGAGCGTGCAGAGCTGGTCAGGCGAACCTGGGTTTCCACATTGTTGCCCCGGCTTTGACATGCCGCCTGATCCAAAGTGGAATCGGGCTTCATCTCGTTCTCGCAGGTGACGCTATTATAGTGCTTTAACGTCAGCTCCTCCACCTGGGACTTGCGCATTTCGTTGCCGCTGATCGCAACGCCAACTTTAAACTTGCCAGCGAAGGCGTCCTTCAGCCCCACAATGCCGTCGTCCGGCTCCTCTTTATTGATAAGCTCAGTGTAGATGTATTGGGCAATGCGTTTATGGCCCTCTTCATTGGGATGGATATTGTCGGGGAACAGATCGCCCAGGTCCGCAGTTGCCGCATGGACATCCAGCACAGGGCAATTCATCTCTTTTGCAATTTCCTTCTGCAAAGGCACAATATTCTCGTGGATGCTGGCAGGAGGCAGACCAAAGCCGCCTTTGCCGAAGGCAGTCGCGCAGGTGGCCACATAGACCTCAGGATGGGAATCCAGATTGCGGTAAACTTCAATCAATTCCTTGTAGTCCGCCTTAAACGCTTCTCCTTTGTTCCAGCCGGTTGCAGGAGGAGAGTCATTCGTGCCCAGCATGATAATCACGATGTCAGGCTGGAAGTCCTTAGACTGGGTGAAACGGTCAATCGTCCACACGGGCGTGCCGCCGCTTTTGAGCAAGGTGATGCCGTTTTGCCCGAAATTGCGGACGTCATAGCCGTCGCCCAGCAACTGCCCTAGGACAGTGGGCCAGTTGTTCTTAATCTGGGTTCTGCCCCAGTCCGCTGGGTTATGACCATAGGTAATGCTATCGCCAATACAGGCAATTTTGATGGGATCCGCCGCTTTTGCCGCCATGGCATTTGCAGGCGCTAGGCTCAAACACAGAGCTAAGCACAGCAAAAGCACAATCCATTTTCTTACGTTGTTTTTCATTAAAAATCCCCCTTAATTTTGGTTTACTCCCTGAACGCGATTTGGGAAATAGCGAATACCGCGCCCTTTTGCACTATGTAGCCTTCCTATCTGGCACAGAAGGTATCCGCAGGAGTACTATAAAGATTCCAAGTAACCGGAAAGGCTGACCGATGGAACAATCATACTCTTTCTACCGTAATTTCGCGAAAATCTATACGCGGTTTTGAAAGCATTGGGTACAGTGGGACAGAGTCGTGGCTCTGTCCCACTTGCATGGAAAGTTTCGTCGTCTTGTAATTCGAGGCTTAGCCCAAAACGGTCGCCACAGTGGATTCTACCACATAGCCGCTGGCGTCAGTCACGACGCACTTGTACTGCTGGCCAATGCGAAATGCCTTTGCGTTTACGGAAACCGTCGGGGTATTGCTGCCCGTCAGGGTGGATTTTACCCAGCTCTGTCCGTCGTTCCTGGAGTACATCCATTGATAGGTTAGGCCCTCTCCCTCTGCCTTGACAGAGAAGGTAGCCACCGCGCTGTCAACGGGGTTGCCCACAATCTTTAGACCGGTAGTCGCGGTTGTCATGG
>CAOJND010000098.1 GCA_948439445.1 uncultured Eubacteriales bacterium
TGCCGTCTATGGAATAACATCACCAACAAACGGATGTACCTCACCGGCGGCATTGGCTCCTCTGGTCATCTAGAACGATTTACGGCAGACTATGACCTGCCCAACGACCGGATGTACTGCGAAAGCTGCGCTTCCATTGGCCTCATGATGTTCGGGCAGCGAATGGCGGCCTTGACTGCTGACGCCCGGTACTATGATGTGGTGGAGTTGGCGCTGTGCAACACCGTTCTAGGTGGGATCGCCTTGGAGGGCGACCGGTATTTCTATGTGAATCCCCTGGAGGTCTGGCCGGACAACTGCCTGCCCAGCACCTCCATGGCCCATGTGAAGCCTGTCCGGCAGCGTTGGTTTGCCACAGCTTGCTGCCCGGCCAATATTGCCAGGACGCTTGCCTCTTTGGGACAATATATCTTCGCCCAGGATCAGGCTTCTATCTACATCAATCAGTTTATTTCTTCGAAGCTGACCACCCAGGTGGGACGGACCAAGGTTTCGGTTGCCATCCATTCCGATTTGACGAAAAATGGCAAGGTTCAGACGGTGCTATCGCTGGAGGGTGAGGATGCAGTGACCCTGCGCCTGCGGATCCCCACGTATTTGGAAAATCCCCAGTTCACCCTGAATGGGAAGACCCTGGAGCCAAAGCTGGAGCGGGGCTATGCCGGAATTGTCTTGACGGCGGGTGATGGCCAGTTGCTGGAGATTTCCGGACAGATTACCCCGGTTTGGGTGGCCGCCAATTCCAACATTCGGGCGGATGCCGGACGGGTGGCGCTGAAATATGGACCCTATGTGTACTGTTTGGAACAGGTGGACAATGGGGAAAGATTGGCAAACCTGTATGTTAGCCCTACAGCGCCGGTTACGGTGTGTCCAGCCCAAAAGGGCCTGCCGGAAACGCTGCCTACGCTGCGGTTTTCCGGACAGTTTCTGGACAGCGGTGTGGGGGAGGACCTGTATGGCGCACCTGCATTCCGGCTGGAAGAACGGGAATTGACCGCGGTTCCCTATGGACTATGGTGCAACCGGACGCCTGGGGAGATGCTGGTCTGGCTGAAGGCCAGAATCTAAACCGTATATAAGCGGTATTGCCGCTATATAAAAAACTATGAAAAAGGAAGGAAAACAATGAAGAAACTGATTGCCTTGCTACTTTGCGCATCTATGGCTCTGGGTATGGCTGCCTGTACCTCTAGCGGAAAGCAGGACCCCACCGACGCGCCTGCTACCGATGCGCCTGCCACGGATGGTCCCGCCACCGACGCCCCTGATGGCGAGAAGGTTGAAATCACCTATTCCTACTGGGGCACGCCCGACGAGGCTGCCAGCGTGCAGGAGGTTGCCGACAAGTACAACGCGGAGAATCCTGGCGTTCACGTGACCGTTATGGCCATTCCCAATGAAGAATACGTTACCAAATTGAACACCATGGCTGTGGCCAAGGAGCTGCCCGACTGTGGCATTATGAATGAGGGCGGCGTTTTGGACTTCGCTGCCAAGGGCCTGCTGGCTGACATCTCCAGCATGTACGAAGGCGCGGATTCCATGCCTCTGGACAGCATCACCTTCAAGAGCGAGGGCCAGCCTGTGGCTTACTCCGCGGCGAACGAGATCCTGTTCCTGTACTACAACAAGGATATGTTCGATGCAGCCGGTGTGGAATACCCCTCCGCTACCGAGCCCATGACCTGGGATGAGTTCGTGAACACCGCGAAGCTTCTGACCCTGGACGCCAACGGCAACAATGCCACCTCTGCTGACTTTGACGCCAACTCCATCGTGCAGTACGGCTGTAACGTGGATAACTGGACTTGGCAGTTGGAAGTTTGGGCACTGTCCAACGGCGGCCGCTGGTTTAGCGAAGACGGCAAGGAGTGCACCATCAACAGCCCTGAGGTTGCTGAGTCTATCCAGAAGGTTGCGGACCTGTATCTGGTTGACCATGTGGCACCTTACCGTCCCGGTCTGGAGGACAGCGGCATTCAGAGTACCATCGCTGCCGGCAACGTTGCCATGGCCACTGGCGGTACCTGGAACGTTGGTACCTGCATGAACACCGCCGAGTTTGAGTACGGTGTTGCCCGCCTGCCTGTTATGAAGAATGAGGTCACCATCTGCACTGGCGGTCCTCAGGTCGTCTTCTCTCAGAGCAAGCATCCTCAGGAAGCCATGGACTTCATCAAGTGGTACATGCAGGAAGAGAATAGCTGGGATAGCCTGATTGCCACTGGCATCTGGATGCCCATCCTGGAAGAGTACTACACCGACGAAGCGCTGACCCACAAGTGGGTTGACAACCCCAACTTCCCCGCTTACGAAGAATTTAAGCCTGCTGTTGTGGACTATGCCATGGAAAAGGCTGTTTCCACCTGCTGGTACTACATTCCCCATACCAACGAGTTCATCGAGTATCTGCGCGGCATCCTGGGTCCTGTCTGGACTGGCGAGCAGACTGCTGCCGATGTTCTCGCGGACGGTTACGAGACTCTGAATTCCATCTTCCTGGATAACTAAGGAATACGCTGTTGTGTTGATCTAACAGCTTGCTGGAATAGGTGTCCGCTTTTGCGGCGGACACCTATTTTGCTCCAAGGCTACTGAAAAGAAATAGGGGGGATTTCGTTTGAGTACGACAAAAACAAGTGTAAAACAGCAGCGTGCCGCTTTACGAAAGGCTGCGCGCAACAACAAGCTGCTGCGCAGTGAGAACCGTGCGGCATATATTCTACTGATTCCTTCCATCATTGGCTTGATCTTCCTGACATATGTGCCTTTGGTGGAGGTGCTGGGGCTGAGCCTGTTTGACTGGCGCGGCGTTGGTACGCCAAATTTTGTGGGCCTTGGCAACTACATTAGATTGTTTACAAAAGATCCTTACTTTGTGGATTCCATAAAGGTTACGATCTTCTATTCTATTTTGGCGGTTTTTGGAAGTATCATTTATTCTTTTATTGTGGCGCTTCTGCTGAACCGGAAGATCCCTGCCCGCGGCTTTTTCCGGGCGCTGTTCTATCTGCCCTATGTGCTGCCGGCGATGGCGGTTTATCTGGGCTGGAACTGGCTGTATGAGACAAACTACGGTTTGTTTAACTACCTGTTGAGCCTAATTGGCGTGGACAAGGTGATGTTCATTGCCTCGAAGGACATGGTTGTTCCCTCGCTGGCGTTGATTGCAATATGGCTATCCGGCAACCTGATTGTGATTTTTTTGGCCGGCCTTCAGAATGTGCCCAGAGTGTATCAGGAGGCTGCGGAGATCGATGGCGCCAACGCATGGAACCGGTTCTGGAATATCACCGTTCCGTGCATGACCCCGATTATTTTCTACAACCTGATTATGTCCCTGGTTACCAATTTGCAGGTTGTCACCCCTGCATTGGCGCTGACCAATGGCGGCCCGGGCAACTCCTCTCGGTTTATCTCCTATGTCATGTATCAATATGCGTTTAAGGACGGTAAGTTCAGCTACGCCTGCGCCATCAGCTTTGTTTTGTTCCTGCTGATTGCCGCGTTCTCCTCGCTGCTGTTCCTGTCCAGCTCGTCCTGGGTCTATTCGGAAGGAGGGAATGATTGATGAAGAAGTCTGCTTCCATCAAAAGCCGCAAGCGGCAACAGCGGATTGCTGATTCTTCCGCATTTGCGGTATTGATCCTTCTGGCGCTGATTGCCATGCTGCCCATCTATTGGATTTTCCGGTCCTCCCTGATGACCAACAATGAGCTGTTTGCGTGGCCTCCCAAGCTTTTGCCCCCCAACTGGTTGTTCTCCAACTATAGCGCGGCGCTGGAGTATTTCCCCTTCTGGAAATATCTAAAGAACACCATGATTATTATTGTGCCCTCTGTGCTTGCCGGTACCATCACCGCAACCATGGGCGGCTATGCCTTTGCCCGGCTGCGCTTCGCGGGTAAGAAGTTCCTGTTCACTCTGGTGATCGGTTCCATGTTCCTGCCGACCATGGTCACCCTGATCCCGCTGTACATCATGTGGACCAACCTTTTCCATCTGAGCGACAGCTTCCTGCCTCTGATTCTGCCCTATTTCTGCGGCGGCGGTGCATTCAATATTTTCCTGGTGCGCCAGTTTGTCTCCACCATTCCCAGAGAACTGGATGAGGCGGCCATGATCGACGGCGCCGGTTTCTTCCGGATTTTGTCCAGCATCATTGTCCCCGCCATCAAGTCTGCCATGATCACAGTGGCTATGCTGCTATTTGTGCAGATGTGGAATGATCTGTTGCAGCAGATGATCTACATCAATAGCTCGGAAAAGTTCACCATCGCCATTGGCTTGAGCCAGTTCAAGGGCTCTCTGAAGAGCGACTGGTCTGCCATTATGTGCGCTACCTGTATGTCCTTTGTTCCTGGCATTATCATCTATCTGATCGGCCAGCGGTACTTCGTAGAAGGCATCGTCATGACCGGCATGAAAAACTGATTTGGTATTTTCTATGGGTTTACGAAAGAGAAATCCCGAAGGCCCTGGCCTCCCCATACCGGAGGCCGGAGCCAGACGGCTTTTAGCGCTGTTTCACTCCTATTTTTGGAAGCTTTTAGGGGCAAATCTGCTGTTTGTTCTGTTTTCTCTGCCAGTAGTGACGCTGCCAGGGGCGCTTTGTGCGCTCAACCGGGTGTGTATTTTGATCTATCGGGAGGGGCATTGCTTCCTGTGGATGGATTTTTGGAAGGAATTTAAAAGTAGCGCTCTGCGCAGCATTCTGCTGGGGCTGCTGTTCGGCGGAATTTTATTTGCCGGCTACTATATGGTCAGTCTGGCTGCGGCCAATATGGCGTTTCCCCTGTTTGCCCTGATTTTCTGGACATTGGGCATTCTGGCTGTTATAATAAGTATTTGTTGGGGTGCCTATTTCTTTGTGCTGATGCCCATGCTGGATCTCAAGGTTGGCCAAATTCTGAAAAATTCCCTGTTCCTTTGCTTTATCCGGCCCCAGCGGGCGCTGCTGGTTCTGGGCGTGGTGGTGCTGATGAGTTTCATTGCGGCGATTTGCATGCCGGTGTTTGTCATCGCCCTGGCTCTGTGCTGGTTTGTGTTTATGCAGTATGTGATTTGCTATCTGGTTTATGGCATGGCGGATCAGTATATTCTGCAGCCGTTTGAGGCGCAACAAAATAATATGTAATCCGCTAACAAGCAATTTCTGATACAATCAATCGGAAATTGCTTGTTGTCAAGAAAAACGGATTTTGGAGGTTATCAGTTATGAAAAAACGCGAATTCTGGTTTGTCGTTGGCAGTCAGCTGCTCTATGGACCGCAGGTTTTGGAGACGGTGGACGTCCGCGCCAAGGAGATGGCGGCTACGCTGAGCGGGTGCCTGCCCTATCCGCTGGTGTACAAGGTGACTGCCAAGAGCAATCAGGAAATTGCCGACGTGGTGAAGCAGGCAAACTACGACGACGCCTGCTGCGGCATCATTACCTGGTGTCACACCTTCTCTCCTTCCAAGATGTGGATCAACGGTTTGGCGCGGCTGCAAAAGCCCTATTGCCACCTGGCCACACAATATAATAAGGAGATTCCCAACGAGCAAATTGACATGGACTTCATGAACCTGAACCAGGCTGCCCATGGAGATCGGGAGCATGGCTTCATTGCCGCCAGACTTCGCATGCCTCGCAAGGTGATCGCTGGATTCTGGCAGGCGCCCGAGGTGCAGAAGCGGTTGGCCGATTGGATGAAGGCTGCCGTTGGTGTGGCTGTCTCCAAAGAGATGAAGGTCATGCGCTTTGGTGACAATATGCGGGAAGTGGCCGTCACCGAAGGCGACAAGGTGGAAGCGCAGATCAAGCTGGGCTGGCAGGTGAACACCTGGGCGGTGGGCGATCTGGTCAAGGAGATGGACGCGGTTACCCAGGCGGAGATTGATGAGCTGGTGGCCCAGTATCTACAGAGCTATGACGTGGCAACCGATAACATGGAGGCGATTCGCTACCAGGCCAGAGAAGAGATCGCCATGAAAAAGATGATGGACCGGGAGGGTTGCATGGCTTTTGCCAACACTTTCCAGGACCTATATGGTATGGAGCAGCTGCCCGGCCTGGCCTCCCAGCATTTGATGGCCCAGGGCTATGGCTACGGCGGCGAGGGGGACTGG
>CAOJND010000099.1 GCA_948439445.1 uncultured Eubacteriales bacterium
GTGTGATAGATTTGCGTCATCACATAAATCATCCTATTCTTGGAACGTGGGGAGGACATTGTGGATATTCCGTGCGTCCTTCTGAACGAGGCAAGGGTTATGCAAAGGAAATGCTTCGTTTGAATATACAAAATGCAAAAAATTTGGGAATAGAAAAACTTCTTATCACTTGCGATATTGAAAATGTAGCCAGTGAAAAAGTAATACTCGCTTGTGGTGGGGTTTATGAGAAGACCATAGATGTTGATGGACGCAAGACGAAAAGATATTGGATTACAGTATGAGAAGTAGACAACTTCCGGTTTTTCACTTGGCAGTGACAAGAACAAATGAAATTTTGCAAGACAAATTGCAAAGGTAACACTGCTTCAAATTCCCGTTCTTTTTATAAAAGGGTTGTTTTTCGGAAATTCTATGGAGATCTTCTATCATTTTGCAAATAGCGAAAGGATGTTGGTATCTTTACCAGTTAGGCGGTATTTTTCAAAGGCTACCATTACTGAAAGGCGAAGGTGACAAAAAGAGTATGATTCGAGAGGAAGTTTTTCAATGGTGCCAGGTGCAATATAGCGTTCGGCCGGACTATCCGTGGATGGATGAAAACGCGGTTTTGCGCCATTTGAATACAAACAAATGGTTTGGCGTTGTACTGACGGTGAAAAGAGACAAACTGGGACTTCCGGGAGAAGGACCTATCGATGTTTTAAATGTGAAATGTGAACCAGCGCTGATCGGATCGCTGCGAATGCTGCCAGGCTTTCTGCCGGCATATCATATGAACAAGGATAACTGGATTTCCATTTTGCTAGACGGTACAGTGTCCCAAGAGGAAATTAAGACGCTGCTGGATATGAGTTATCAGATGACCATAGGGAAGAAAAACAAAAGAAGGGATGCTAATCGGTGTTTTCCCTAATCGTGACTGTTTTTTTGTGAAGATGTGGCTATCATATACCCTGCCATGATGCAGGATAGGAGGAGTCAATGATGAGCAGACAGGAAGCGTCAGATCAATACCGGAAAGCCCTGCGGGAAGGCCAGCGGGAATATCGGGAGCGGGCTATGGCGGGATTGGATCCCTATCCACAGGTACTGGATGATTTGTTACAGATGGCGACCGTAACGGAACAGACAGTGGGTCTGGTGGAGATTCCAGTGGAACAAATTGCAGGAATGAAATCCGCCGGGCGGATTACCGCTTTTACAGCGGGATTTTTACCACTGCTGGATATGAATTCGGAGTTTGCCACCAAGTGGATCAACCTATGTCAAGCCCACCTGACGGAAGAGGGAATCCGGGAACCGGTGAGCTGTTATGAATATTTAGGGAATTTTTACATCCAAGAGGGAAATAAACGGGTTAGCGTATTAAAGCATTTTGGTGCCGCCCGAATTCCTGCCATGGTCATTCGTCTGCTTCCCCGCAGGGATGATTCACCCCGAATGCGCGCATACGGGGAGTTTTTAGATTTTTATAAAGCGACAAAAATCTACGAGGTACAGTATCAGAAACCTGGCCGGTATGCAAAACTCCTTGCAGCTATGGGAAAAGAGCCGGGCGAGCCATGGGAAGAGCGGGAACGGCGGGGCTTTACCGCATATTTGCAGTATTTTCGAGACGCTTTCTATACCCTGGGCGGGAAAAACCTAAAGCTTCGGCCAGAAGATGCGCTACTGGTATGGCTGCGGGTATATCCGTTCCGAGATCTGGGCCGGCTATCTGCAGGAGAGCTGAAAAAGAAGCTGGAGGCGCTGTGGGAAGATGTGCTTACCATGGCAGAGCCGGAACCGGTGGCGGTACATACGGAACCTGCTGCGGTGGAATCGCCGGGTCTTCTGCGCAAGCTCATGGGTTTGGACCACATCACCGCCGCTTTTGTACACCAGAGAGACGAGCAAACCAGCCCCTGGACCCACGCCCATGAGGAGGGACGGCGGCATCTGGAGCGGGTACTGGGGGAACAGGTGACGACCAAGGCTTACTTTCATGCGGATACCCAGAGCCAGGCGGATACGCTGCTGGAACAGGCAGTGGAGGATGGTGCCGATGTGATTTTTACCACCACGCCCCAATTAAATAGTGCAAGCTTACGAATTGCAGTAAAGTATCCCAAGGTGCGGGTGTTGAATTGTTCTGTGGATTCCCCCTATTCCAGCATTCGAACCTACTATTGCCGGGTGTACGAGGGGAAATTTATTACCGGCGCCATTGCTGGGGCCATGGCGGAAAATGATCGGATCGGCTATGTGGGATCCTATCCCATTTTTGGTGTGCCTGCCTCCATCAACGCGTTTGCACTGGGGGCCAAAATGACCAATCCCCGGGCAAACATAGAGCTGCGCTGGTCCTGCCAAAAGGGAGACTGGGTAAAGGAATTTCAACGCCTGGGAATTGGAGTGATCTCCAACCGGGATGTTCCCACAAGCGAACAGAAATATTTGGGTTATGGAGATTACGGTATTTTCCTTGTGGATCAGGAGGGGTTGGTACCCCTTGGCTCTCCCTGCTGGATGTGGGGCCGGTTTTATGAGCATGTACTGCGCAGCATACTTGCAGGCGCGTGGAATATGGATAAGGTTTGGCCCCGGGCGGTGAACTACTGGTGGGGGATGGACAGCGGCGTAATTGACCTCAAGCTGTCGCCCTGTGTGCCAAAGGGCGTGGCGCTGCTGGCCAAGACCTTGGCCCGGCAACTCCGGGAGGGCTCGTTGGATCCTTTCCGCCAGGTTATTGTGGCACAGGATGGAACGGTAAAAAACGATGGGAGCCACAGCTTCTCCCCAGATCAGGTGTTGCATATGGATTGGCTGTGCGATAATGTCACTGGCAGCATTCCAGCCTTCGAAGATCTGGAGCCGTTTGCTCAGCCTATGGTCCGTCTGCTAGGGGTCTATCGGGACAAAATTGTGCAAGAGAAAGAGGTGGTGGGAGATGCGGATTTTGGCGGTGTCAGATGAGGAGAGTCCGGCGCTGTGGGATTATTATGTGCCAGGGCGGCTGGACGGCTATGATCTGATTCTTTCCTGCGGCGATCTGCGGGGAGAATACCTGTCATTTTTGGTGACAATGGGCCGCTCGCCGGTGCTGTATGTGCCAGGGAATCACGACGCCCGGTATCAGAACAATCCGCCGGAGGGCTGCGACTGCATCGATGACCGGTTGGTGGTGGTGAATAATCTACGGATTTTAGGCCTGGGCGGCTGCCGGAGATATCATCCCGGCCCGTATCAATACACTGAACGACAGATGCGACGGCGGATCTGGAAGTTGAAATGGAAAATCTGGATGGCTGGTGGTGTGGACTTGGTGGTCACCCACGCACCTCCCAGGGGACTGGGGGATGATGAAGATCCGGCACACAGGGGCTTTGAGAGCCTGGTAGCTCTGATGGACCGCTACAAGCCCAAATATCTACTTCATGGTCATGTCCACATGCGCTATGGCCAACAGATACCAAGGCTACTGACCTATGGGGACACCCAGGTGATCAACGCCTGTGAGCGATATATATTGGAGGTGCCGGACAGCGCCATAGAAAAGCTTCCTTGGCGGATCCGGTTTCTCAGGTCTGCCCGTTTGCCATAAAAAATGCAAAACCCCTTTGGATTTCTCCAAAGGGGCTACAGTCTGCGCTATAGACATCACAATAGAAAAAGAATTACTTTTTTTGCCGCCGCAGAAGAGACAAGCTGCCGATCAGCAGGCAAGCCCATAAAAACAGGCTCAGCGCGTAGATGCCGCTGCATACCATGGGCGAAGCGAGAATGATCAAAAGAACGTAAAGCGCCTCTCCCACCGCTTGGGACGCCATGGCGGAGAGAAGATTGGCCACCAGTAGCACCAGGCTTGCTATTAGGGAGGCCGCTGACAAATTTCGCACCAACAGCAGCCAAAAGATCTGCTTTTCCCGACTGGCCCAATACAGCAGCAGTCCGGGAGGGACAAAAAACGCTACGCTTAACGCCGTCAACGTCTGGCGAACCACACCCTCTGGTGTAGGAAGAAAGCCGAGTCCAGCGCATAGGACGAACAATGCCGCCCAGAGGGTAGAAGTGATACGGTATTTCATAGGATCTCCTTTTCATTTCGGGGCCTTGGCCCTGGGATCTGTCCACAAGACCATTGTACTGCCAAAGCAGAAAAATGACAAGAAAAATTTGGAGCTTGCCGGGAAATTCGGGGAAAAATTCCTGAACTGAAAAAATTTGTGGACAGCCATCGGGAATTCTGTTATAATGAATTCATACACTACAGAAGGGGGCAGATTTTTCGTGAAATGTCCGTATTGCGGCTATCAAGAGAGCAAGGTTGTGGATTCCCGGCATTCCGATGACAATCTAAGCATCCGGCGGCGGCGGGAGTGCTTGTCCTGCCAGCGGCGCTTTACGACCTATGAAAGCGTGGAGAGTCTGCCCATTATCGTGGTAAAAAAGGATGGTTCCCGGCAGGCCTTTGACCGGAACAAGGTACTCAACGGCATGGTTCGTGCCTGTGAGAAGCGTCCTGTGCCGTTATCTACACTGGAAAAAATAGCCAGGGATATTGAACTGTCCATTCAGAACTCTCTGGAGCGGGAGATTGCCGCGGCAGAGATTGGAGAGCTGGTCATGGAGCGGCTAAAGCCACTGGACGAGGTATCCTATATTCGGTTTGCCTCTGTGTACCGCCAATTTAAAGATATTAACAGCTTTATGCGGGAGCTGAACAAGATTCTGGAGGAAAAATAGCGTCATGAGTATCGATTCAATCAAATCTCTGATGGACGACTTTGACCCGTCCTCCCTGCTTCCTCCGGTGGATACCTTGCTGGAGAAGCTGGTGCCGCTGGTTCGACTGGCAGTGCTAATAGGGCCGATTTGCCTGCTGATTTTTGGACTGATCTATCTGTTTTTACCTCCAAAGGAGGCCAATTATTCCCTGGGCTTTCGCTGCCATCGGGGGATGGCCAGTGTGGAAGCCTGGCAGTTTACCCAGTTTGTGGCGGGGGCTACCTGGATTGCACTGGGTTTTGTGCTAGGACTGTGGATGCTGATTGCATTTTGGAAAGCTGGAAGCATGGAACGGATGGATCTGGTATTTAAGGCGATTCGCAGCATTTTATGGGAAGTTGGGTTGACCGTTGCCGGAGCGATTGGGATTCGAGTGGCAGTGGCGGTGTTCTTTGATCTGAAGGGAAACCGGCGCAAACCAAAAAAGCCGGCGAAAAAATAAAAGTTATAAAAACTCTGGATAGGCGAACGGATACCCGCTGGAAAGGATTTGCTTTTCGGCGGGTGTTGCATTGCCCCAGGCCAAAAATTGGAGAAAACCATAAAATGATTGAGTCAGAGAGACTATATTTGAAAGAGATAACGCAGCAGGATTATCCTGCACTGTGCAAAATTTTGCAAGATGAGAAGACCATGTATGCATACGAGGGTGCATTTGACGATTATGAAGTGCAGCAATGGTTAGACAGGCAGATTTGCCGCTATCAGAAATGGGGCTTTGGCCTATGGGCTGTGTTTTTGAAGGAAACTGGTGAGATGATCGGTCAGTGCGGTCTGACGATGCAACCGTGGAAGCAGAGGCAAGTTCTAGAAATTGGGTATCTTTTCAACAGGTCGTTTTGGCATAGGGGCTATGCGACGGAGGCCGCACAGGCTTGTAAAAAATACGCTTTTGAAATATTAAAGGCCGATGAGGTTTGTTCTATCATCAGAAATACGAATATTGCCTCTCAAAATGTGGCCCTTCGCTGTGGAATGGTGAAAAGAGATATCTGGACGAAGCATTTCCGCGGTGTGGACATGCCACATGTGCGCTTTGTGGTTCGGCGGGAATCTTTGCTAACTGATGGCCAGGTGCCATAGAGGCGGGGGTATTGTAATGCATTTTCCATGGCCATTGGAGTGGAAAAAAGCAGTTGTTATTTGGACGCGGATGCGGTAAAATGAGAACAGATCTGGAACAAAGGAGGCGCCTTTATGCAATATTTGGAGGTGACGGTACAGACCAGCTCCGCCGGGATCGAGGCCACCGCCGCCGCGCTGACCGCGGAGGGCTTTGATAGCTTGGTTTTTGAGGATCAGGTGGAACTGGAGGC
>CAOJND010000100.1 GCA_948439445.1 uncultured Eubacteriales bacterium
TGACGGCCAGCAGTACAAGTGCGTGGTGACCGATGCCACTGGCGCAACGGTTGAGACTGTGGTCGTAACCATGCATGTGACAGTTCCCACTGAGAAACTGGCAATTGTCAGCAACCCCGAGAACTTCACCGGCGCGGTGGGCGAGACTGCCACCTTCACGGTGGAGGCTACTGGCGAGGGCCTGACCTACCAGTGGTACTACTCTAACAACAATGGTAAGAGCTTTACCAAGTCCACGCTGCCTGGTGCCACCACCGCGAGTGTGGAGGTTGTGTACAAGGCGTTCCGCGCTGGCCAGCAGTATAAGTGCGTGGTCACCGACATCAGCGGCAACGTTGTCGAGTCCACAACTGCTTCCATCGTTGGATAATCCATTATTGGAAGGCTCCAAAATTTAATTCCCAGCAAAAGGGGGCAGAGCTTCGGCTCTGTCCCCTTTTTGTGTGTCAAACGCATCTTATAAAGATTTCTCTGGATCTAATAGGGAAACGGAGTGCAGCTATTGCGGATACAAAATACGGACTCAAAAATGCCCATGGTTTTTCTGATGCTATTCCCAGTTATGCGAAAACCGCTGCTTTCGTTTGAAGAAAGCAGCGGTTTTTGACAAGATCCGTTATGTAAGAATCAGGAGGGGAATAAGAAAGAAATTCTGGTATTAGAAAAGTCGGATGGGCTTTTTGCTAGAATAAACAATTAAAAGAGATAGCGGGATTACCACGGCGGCTGTGACGGCACAGGAGCCAAGGCTATACTGGAAAACAAATACCGCTGAACAGGCGTTAAACAAACAATGGAGCAAAACGCATGGGAGCACTCGGTTGGAGCATTTTCGGACCGCCCCAAGCGCAAAGGATAGGCAAAGGCACATGATACCGAAATAAAGATAATTCATGCTGGCGTTGGCTGTGCCAGGGATGAGGAACAAAGGGCCATGCCAGAGCCACCAGATCACGCCCACCAGGATGGTCGCGATTGGAAAGCCATATTTTTTCTCTAGCTCTGGTTGGAGCAGCATGCGCCATCCAGCCTCCTCATTTCCTCCGCCTAGCAGCATCATGGGGGTAAGGATCAGCAACATGGGGATAGGGGCGCCTGGGGTATAGCCTGAAATTAGACAGCCAAGAAAGTAGCAGATTGCCACAAGCACAATTGCCAACAGGAAACCCCAAATGCAGTTATGGGGATCAAAAATGTGCTTTAGCCACTGGCCCAAACTATGGATCTGGCCGCTTCTTCGGAGGGCGACAAAGGAGGCGATGGTAGGGGACATGCCACCTAGAAAAAATAGGATTTTTAAGGTGATATGGTCGTTCAATGTCAGTTTCAGCGCGTGGCATAGCGCCGCGCAAAGCCCCCAGCCCAGCAGCCCCAGGGAAAAGGTGAGAATCAGAAAGTCTCGAACCAGCTTTTTGTTCATGGGGATCTCCCCGCTTTCCGGATGGCCGCAATGGATTGCTTGTTATAAAAAAGTGCGCTTCAATTCCTCCAGCTCCCGTTGCTGTTCCACCCAATTTTCTACATATCCACAATGATAGCATACATAGCGAATAACCGCAATCTTTTTTATTAAGGTAAATTTGGATGTGTAAATGTTATTTCCGCTGGCATGGCGGTTTGGCTGGTCGGGGATCCGAATTAATTGGGAAGATCCGCATTTGGGACACCGATGGGTTGTCTTCACCGCAGTTGCCTCCTTTTGTAAAGCTGGATGGACAGAAGCCAGGACAGAGCGTATAGCACAGCCGCGCCAGCACAGACCAAGACTATGACGAGCGCCGTTTTTCCTGCTAGGAAAGTGTCCGCAAGCTCGACATTTATTAGAGCGGCGGTTCCGCCCCCGGCCATGGCGATCATAACAATGAAGAGAATCCGTCCTTTTTCCACACCAAACTGAAACACAATTGGAAGCGCGATTGCCGGAAAAATCAGGCCGATGGAAAGGATCAAAAGCAATAGCTGCCCCAAGTCCGCCCATAGGAAGCTTTGGGCGTTGACCATTTGAATGGTCTGTGCTATGGCGGTGAGAAGCAACATGATGCCGACGCTGCACAGACCGGTAATATATTTGGCGGAAACGATTTGTGCCCTGGTAAAGGGCAAGGTCTGGGCGAAGATGTGCCATTTGTCCCGATCTTCATAGGAGATCAATGTAATGGGCACCATTCCCGCGATAAGGCAGGGATAGATGGTAAAAAAGAGATTGCCATCTCCAAAGTAGGAGACGATGAGAAATACGCCGACGACTATCGCAAAGAACCGGCAATATTTGCAGACTGAATAAAAATCCTTGAGCAGTAGGCCTTTCATATTTCACTTGCCTCCTTGACCATAAAAATAAACAGTTGTTCGATATCCATAGGGCTGATAGCCATACCGGAGGGAATAGCGCTTCGCGCGACAATTGCCTCCACGCCATAGGCGGTTTTCTTCACTCCCTGAATTGCGGAGGGAGAGATAACTTGCAGATCTTCAGTTGTGCAATGGACGATGGCGTATTCCTCTTTTAAACGATCCTTTTCCTGGCAAAGTAGTAGCTTTCCTCTGTGCAAAAAGGCAATATAGTCGCAAATTTTCTCCAAATCGCTGACAATGTGAGAGGACATCAAAACGGCATGGGTTTCATCCCGGGTGAACTCGCTGAACATGGTGAGAATTTCATCTCGGATCACCGGATCCAGACCGGAGGTGGCCTCGTCCAGCAACAACAGCTTGGCCCGGTGGCTTAGGGCAATGGCAATGCCCAATTTCATTTTCATGCCCCGGGAGAAGCTCTGAAAGGGCTTGTTTTCCGGAATCGCCATGGTTTTCAAATACCCGGCATAGGTTTGGCTGTCCCAGTTGGAATAGGCATGGGCCATGATCTTGCCCACTTGCTTCGGGTTCAGACAGCCGCAGATGCCCACCTCGTCCAGCACCACGCCAATGTCCTGCTTGGTTAGTTGCAGACGATCCCGGTTGTCCCGCCCCAGCAGGGTGACAGTGCCCTGATCCTGCCGGATGATGTCCAGAATCAATTTCATAGTGGTGCTTTTTCCGGCGCCGTTTTCTCCAATCAACCCCATGATACAGCCGCTGGGCAGGGTCAAATTCAGGTGATCCAGAGAAAATCCAGGGTAGGATTTGCAAAGATTTTTGATTTCAATTGCGTTCATGATCTATTCCTCCATCAAATTGGTCATCATCTCCAGGATATCGCCTTTGCTGAGATTGCAGGCAGCGGCCAGTTGCAAAATCTTATCCATGTATGACTCAATTTTCTTTAGATTTTCCTCTCGAAGCAGTTCAACATTTTTCGGGGCCACAAAGCACCCCTTGGCGGCGATGGTGTAGAGAAACCCCTCCCGCTCCAGCTCGTCGTATGCCCGCTTTGTGGTAATTACGCTGATTCGTAAGTCCTTTGCCAGATTGCGAATGGAGGGGAGAGCTTCGTCCTCCTGTAAAGCGCCGCTGATAATCTGGGCTTTGATTTGTGAGCAGATCTGCTCATAGATCGGCATTCCGCTTTTGTTGTCGATCAGAATGGTCAAATCACGATCCTCCTATCTCTACTGTATATAGACAGTATATACAGAATGAGCAGATTTGTCAAGCGGAAAATAAAAATACCGCCTGGCGGTGCTTTCCAGCCAGGCGGGTAGGGTATTCTCTAAATTGATTATGAGGTGTGTGTGTCTCGAAATTCTTTCCGGTTTGGCTGTGAGACAGCTTTTGGATCCTCTGATGGATCGGGGAGGCTGACACAGATGGTCAAACGTTGCGCGTCATATTGAGCGGTGACAGTTCCACCCATATGTTCCACCAGCGTTCGGGCAATGGACAGACCCAGGCCGGTGGCGTTGGTGCCGTCTTCCACAACGTAAAACCGGTCGAAAAGCCGCTCCACCTGAATCTGACTTAGTCGAGAGGCAGTGTTGACGAACAGGATCTTTCCGGATTCGGTCAAAGTAATCTCCAAATCCCCATCGCTGTATTTTACGGCGTTGCTTAGAATATTGGAAAAGGCGCGAGCCAGGGCGGCACGATCCACCGAGCGGACCACACGTTGCTCTGTCATATGGATCGTAGGCGTGATCTTCCGCTCTTGCAAAGCGGCATAGTAGCCCAAAATGCTCTCTTCCAAAATTCCGTTGATTGCAAGAAGTTGATCGGGAACATGCTGCTTTGGGGCGATGAGAATGGAGTACTGAAACAGCTCCTCGGTGAGCTGTCCCAAGGCCTGGGTCCGATTTTTAAGAATTTTCACATACCGATGCGCGGTTTCCCCGATTTTTGCCTGCTCCAGCAGATCCAAATAGGCGCTGATGGCAGTCAGGGGTGTCCGTAGGTCGTGGGAGATGGTAGTAACGGCATTTTTTAGTTCCAGATCACCCTGGACATAGCGGTGCCGCTGCGCACGCAATTCCCGGAGCTGGAGGTTGAGGTCATTTGCAAGATTTCGCATGGAGGTGTCGTTGGAAGAAATGGAAATCAGGGTGTTGGTATCGGTTTTCAGCTTTTCGGCAAAAGCGATCCGGATTTCATTGGCGGCTTTTCGCATACAAACCAGTTTAACCGTCAGCGCGCTGGTAACCGCTGCCAAAACAAGACATAGCGTCAAAAGCCAAATCACAAATACCACCCCGTTTTTCCTTACTTAATATTTTTCCGCTGAAACACAGCCATACCACCCAAGGTTGTAATAGCTGTAATGGCCAGAGAAGATAGGGCCATAAAGCCTGGATTTGAAAGCTCCTGATTTGCGATCAGAATTTCCTGCCCAGTGGGAAGGAAACGAACCAGAAACTGATAAATTGTCCGCCGCAGGCCGGCAATGTAATAGGGATTTGGCATGGGGTCCGTCACCTGGATCCCATTTTCCAGGGTATAGATCATATTGCTGGCCATCTCTGGCTCCGCCAAGGCGTTGTAGAGCATACTTGCCAGCACCAGCAGTCCCAAAAACACTGTGATAGACACAACCGCGCCAATTGCCCGGTTGGGAATCAGCATTTGCAGCATGGTAAGAACTGCGCTCATAGCGGCGGCGGATAGGAAATAGATACCTAGCATTTGGAGCAGTTGCCCACAACGCATCTGCCAAGGGCCCAGCATGGGAATTCCCGCCAGTCCGCCCAGCATCCAGGCAGCCGTCATCAAAAATGTGGCGGCTGTTACGGCGATCCAATTGGAAAAATAGACGGCGGTTCTAGAATGGCCTACAATTAACTTGTTGCGAATGGTACCGTCGCTGTACTCCGTACCCAAAAACAAGCTGGAAAAACAGGCCCAGAACAGGCCAAGCATGGGACACATATTGAAATAATAGTGCTCCAGACCGTGGCGGTTTTGTGCAACCGTTTCAAGTGCGGCTTGCCGGCACCCGTTTAACACGATTCCGGCGGAACCGATGAAAATAGCCGCCAGGCAAAACCAAAAGAGTTTATTTTTATTGAGCCGGGAAAAATTGGCTGATAACAGCTTTTCCATGTGGATTCCTCCTTTACCGGATGTTTTTCTGTTGAAAAATGGTTGCGCCTAGAAAAGATGTGAAAAAGAAAGTAATTCCGGAATAGACCAACAATTTCAAAGGATTTTGCACTTGTGCGGACGCACACTGGACTGCCTGCCCGCCAGGTAGAAAATCATAAAAGAATTGACAGATTTCCCGTTTTGCCCCGGATAGATAGTAGGGGTTTGGAATTGCCTCCTGTAAATCTGTAATTTCTCCACCAGCATTGAAGCTGTAGCCTGGATAGAGTTCAGGCGCCTGAAGCAGGGAAGCGAGATACACCCCCGCCAGAAGGAGCAAAACCGCGCATAGGACGCAGGCTGCCGCTACGGCGGCTTTGTTGGCGCTTCCCATGCAGATCATGGTAAAAATACCGGAAAAGGCAAAGCACACTGCCAAAATGATGGCGATATACACGGCGGCTGTTTTTAGGCTCATTTGAAAAGTGCCCAGCAATGGGATCCCCACCGCCAGATAGACGATAAAAAATGCCACCATAAGAATCAAAGCCACGGCCATACTGGTGATCAGATTCACGATATAAAGGACGATACGCCTGTGGCCAACGGTGATTTTATTGCGGATGACGCC
>CAOJND010000101.1 GCA_948439445.1 uncultured Eubacteriales bacterium
TACGACTCTGAGGATAAGCGGGATTTCTACACCTTTACCCTGGCGCTGGATGCGCTGAAAAACAGTCTAAACGGGGATGAAAAGACCGTTATTTTGGACGCCAACTCGGATCTGGCCAAGATTCTCATGGGCAACTGATCCCAGTGTCCAACGATGCAATCCCATCGCAACGGGGCGGAGCTGCCGAAAAGCAGCTCCGCCTTGGGCTTTTGCCATACATAAAATCCTGCGCTATGCGTCCTGGCCACTTTGCTTCCAGATTTGCGCCAGAATATCTTTTAGCACCAAAAACGCATCCTCCGCCCCATATCCATAGGCCGCGCGCAGACGGCCCAACAGCTCCTGTAGACAGGCGCGATACTGGTTTACATCCACCTCCTGCTGATAAGACTGCAAGATCGGATACTTGCTGGCCCAAAGCTTGGTCCAGTCAATTTTTCGTTGCGTTTCTTCGCTGACAGCGTTAATCATGTCTTTGATCTGGTTGGCCTCCGCATCAAAATCGATTAACTCGTCCAGCGTCACCTGATAGAGACTGGATAACTTTTTCGCCTGACAGATATCCGGCAGGGTTTCATCCAGCTCCCATTTGGAAATGGTCTGCCTGCTCACGCCCAACCTTTCCGCCACCGCCTCTTGGGAAAGCCCCCGGGCTTTCCTTGCATTGTATAAGCTATTTCCCAATGTCACCGGCAAATACCTCCAATCTTTTGATGTGTATATGATAAAGGATTCCCAGGCCAAAGTCTACCAACGATCCGGTGCATTTGCGCCCGTTTTTTTCACATGCCCCAGTGTCAAATTTTGTATTCTACCTACAGTCAACTGCGGGAAACGGGTTTTTTAGACTTCCTTGTTGCAATAAAGCAAAATTTCTGATAAAATGATAATTGATGGCAAAATTCTTTTTGTCCATCCATTTTTCCGAAAGGAACGCATTTTATGGATAAAAAAACTCTGCGCGCTCAAATCAGCCGGCAAAAGCAGGCCATGACCCCAGCGCAGATCGACGCGGCCAGTCAGCGCCTAAAGGCGCTTTTGGTGGCGTGTCCTGCGTACCAGCAGGCAAACACCATATATGGTTACCTGTCCTATAATCAGGAGGTGCGTACCATCCCCATTTTGGAGCAGGCTCTTCGAGACGGCAAGCAGGTGGCGGTGCCAAAGGTCTATGGGAAAACCATGCGATTTCTCCTGCTGAAAGATCTCTCCCTGGTGGCTCCAGGCTACGCCGGGATTCCGGAACCAATTGCCGACGGGCCGGTGGCCCAGGATCCCAACGCCTTGGTGCTGATGCCGGGATTGGCCTTTGACCGGGCGGGGCATCGGATTGGCTACGGCGGCGGGTTTTACGACCGGTTTTTGGCGGAAGAGCCAAACCATCCGACTTTAGCACTGTGCTACGGCTTTCAACTGTTGGATCATGTGGATACAGAGGATTTTGATATTCCCGTGGATTACGTTCTGTGGGATCGAGAGGAGGAAGTAAACCTATGGCGATAATCCTTGCGGCAATTGGTACTTTTCTTGTTTGCTTTTTAGTGGATCGGGGCTTTTCCGCTGTGTTCCGCAACAAAACTCAGCACAAAAGCGGCCTAGCGGTTCGCCTACCCAAACGGTATGGAATCGCCGGTATCCTACTGACGGTTTTGGGCATCGCCGCCCTACTGGCCGGGCTATCCGATTCCAAACTGTTGCTCTTCGGCGGCGCCGGAATGGTTCTATTGGGCGTTTGCTTGATCGCGTATTATCTGTCCTTTGGCATCTTCTATGATAACGACAGTTTTCTGCTCTCCTCTTTTGGGAAGCCGGGCACTGTCTATCAATTTCGTCAGATTCAGAGCCAAATGCTATATCAAACCAGCGGCGGCATCCTGGTGGAACTGTTTTTGGAAGATGGCAAAACCGTGACCATTCAGTCCGCCATGGAAGGGGCCTATCCGTTCTTGGATCACGCCTTTGCCGCCTGGTGCCGGCAGCGGGGACTGCGGCCGGAGCAATGCGAGTTCCACGACCCTGCCAATAGCCTGTGGTTCCCCACGGCGTAGTGAGGTGAGCATATGCACATTCCAAAAGGTACCACCCACCAACTGGAGCTTTTGACCTTTGCACAGGCCTTGGCGTCTTCCAACACACCGTCGCAGGAATATGATATTAAAAAGTGGATCTACGCGCCCAATTTTTACTCCGAGTACCGGTATCTGTTGGGCACGCGGGGGCAGCGGCCTCTGATTTGCATCGGCATTAACCCCTCTACCGCAAAACCGGATCAACTGGACAACACATTAAAATCCGTGGAGCGGATCGCGTTGCACAACGGCTACGACAGCTTTCTCATGTTTAATGTTTACGCCCAGCGCGCCACCGACCCCAATTCCATGGAGCGAAGCTGCAATCCGGCCCTCCATCGGGAAAATATGGAAGCCTTCCGCTACATCCTCTCCCATTGTGAAACACCGGCCATATGGGCTGCCTGGGGGAGCATCATCGAGAAGCGAAAATATCTTCCCATCTGCTTGCAAGACATGTTGGCAATTGGCCGGACCTATCGCGCCGTGTGGTACTGCGCCGGCGCAGTAACCAAGGCGGGTCATCCCCACCATCCATTGTATCTGCGCAAGGACGAGCCACTAAGGCCCTTCGATTTAAACGCTTACTTAGAGAAAATGGGCGTGCCGGCCCAGAAATAGCCGGCAGTCCTGCAAAACATACCCGCCCCGCCGCAGCTTTACAATGGTCGGTCTGCGGCGGGGCGATTTTTTGGAAATTTAGCGCTGGCACTTTTGATTCTGTGCGTCCGCTTTACAAAACAAGAAAAATCCAGCAAGAAATACCACGACCAAGGTACCTACACCAAGGCTCTCACTGTGGGTGAACTGACTGATTCCGGCCACCAGCGTGGTTCCCATAAAAGAGGCGCCTTTTCCACAGATATCCATCAGGCCAAAGTACTCCCCGCTGTGCTCGGCGGGAATGATTTTACCCAGATAGGAACGGCTCAGCGCCTGAATTCCCCCTTGAAACATGCCCACCAGCACCGCTAGCAGCCAAAACTGCCATTGCCGCCGTAGGAATACGGCATATAGCGCAATACCGGTATAGGCCAAAATGCAGAGCTTGATCAGAAATCCCGTATCAAACCTCTCTGAAAGCGCGCCAAACAGCAGCGCAAAAGGAAACGCCACCACCTGGGTCACCAGCAGCGCCAGCAGCAGCCCGGTGGAATCCAGCCCCAGCGCCATGCCATAGGCGGTAGCCATATCGATAATGGTGTACACCCCGTCGATAAAAAAGAAAAATGCCAGTAAATACAGAAAGATATGTGGTTCCCGCCGGACATTGCCCAGGGTCTTGCCCAATTGCCGGAAGGTAGCGGAAACCGGATTGTCACGCCGGTCTACAAACGCAGTCTGCCGGTATCGCAGCAGCAACGGCGCTGAAAGCGCAAGCCACCAGACTGCAGTCAGCAAAAAGGCGATTCCCATCGCCGTCACGGTGGAAAGGCCAATTCTGCCAGCACCCAGAACCAGACCCAGACAGGCGATAAAGGGAATTACCGAGCCAATGTAACCAAAGGCATAGCCCATAGCGGATACCCGATCCATTCTGCCTGGGCTGGTCACCTCCGGAAGCATGGCATCATAGGGCACCAAAGAGGCATTAAACCCCACCTTGGCCACCACAAACACCACCAGAAACACCAGCCAGCTACGAACAGCAGCCAGTGCCACGCAGGAAAACGCGCCAAGGCCCAGGCAGACAAGGAAAATCGGCTTTTTGAAGTCCTTTTGGTCCGCCAGCGTGCCGCAGATCGGGCCGATCAACGCCACAAGCAGCGTGGCTGCGCTGCCAGCATAGCCCCAATAGGCCAGGTAGTTGGAAGCCGAGACGCCGGCGTCGCCGGCCAATGCGTTAAAATAGATGGGAAGTAGCGTCGTAACCAATAGGACAAAGGCGGAATTGCCCACATCGTATAAAATCCAGCTTTTTTCCAAGGGGAGTAATTTTGTCTTTTGTTCCACCGTGCTGTCTCCTCTTCAATCTCTTCTTCCCCTTTATTGTATGAGATAATGTTCTGTTTGAACAGCCCTTTTTTTCTAAACTCTGAGATTTTTTGATGTTTTTTTCCCAACCTTATGGTACAATGGGCAGCGGAGGGATCTGCAATGAAAACAAAGCCACTATATTATGAAGATTGCCACATGGATCGGTGCGCCGCCGTGGTTCAGTCCTGCATTCCCCAGGGAACCCACTGGGAGATCACCTTGGATCAGACGGTTTTCTATCCCGAAGGTGGCGGCCAGCCCTGCGATTTGGGATCACTGGGCAGCGCTCGCGTTTTGGATGTACAGGAGCGGGCAGGCCAGGTGATCCACCTGTGCGATCAGCCGCTGGAGGAAGGCGCAACAGTGGAGGCTGTAATCGACTACCCACGTAGATTTGGCTTCATGCAGCAGCATACTGCGGATCATTTGCTCTCCGGTCTGATTTTCCAGCGGTTTGGTTTCCACAACGTGGGCTTTCACATGGGAGCCGATGGCGTAACCATAGATTTTGACGGAGAAATTCCGCCCCAGACCCTTTTGGAATTGGAGTTGGAGGTAAACCAGCTTATTTGGAAAAATCTTCCCGTATCCGGCTGGTATCCCATGCCGCAGGAGCTGGCGCAGCTTTCTTACCGGAGCAAAAAGGCCTTGGATTGGCCGGTCCGGGTAGTGCGGATTCCAGGGATCGACCTGTGCGCCTGCTGCGGGGTCCATGTGGCCAACACTGGGGAGATCGGGGTGATTAAAATTATCTCCTGTGTCCGGTTTCACCAGGGCTGCCGGATCTTGATGCTGGCAGGGCGGGAAGCGTATGTTTATCTAAATGCCGTATTCCAGCAAAACCGGTCGGTGTCTCAGGCCTTTTCCGCCAAGCCGTTGGAAACCGGTGCTGCCGCAGAGCGTATGTGCCAGACGTTGGAGGCGGAGCGGTATCGGAACACCGGTTTAGAGCGTAGACTGTTCCATTGTATTGCCAAAGGCTATTCCGGCCAAAAAAATGTGCTGCACTTTGAGCCTGAACTGAGCGGCGACGGACTGCGGCAGTTGGCAGACAGCATCGCCACTGAAATTTCCGGGACTGCTGCCGTATTTTCCCAATCGGATTCCCATTACGGTTACGCGCTGGTCAGCCGGTCCGAGGATCTGAGGGAGCTGTGCCGGGCCGCAAATCAGGCCCTCTGTGGTCGGGGCGGCGGAAAGCCCGGCTTTCAGCAGGGCCGCGTGGCGGCGGAGCAAAAGCAAATTCAGGCCTTTTTTGAAACGCAGTGGGGAGAACTTTCTGAATAACAGACTATTCGGTGTCCGCCCTACCCCACAATTGTTTTACCGCAGCTCGTTTCTTTCAAAAGCTGAATTGGAGTAAGCTCTGCGCCGCTGCCACAGGAACGGGCAGGCGCAACGCGCAAAGAAGGAAAATGAGAATCGGACGCCAAAAAGTAGCCAATCGCAAAGCAAATAAAACAGCCATAGCATTCTGCCCTTCTAAGGAGCAGCGCGCTATGGCTGTTTCATTAGGCGGTTTCAAACCCGGTCTATGATAGAAAATCTACGGTTTTGGTTCTAATTTTTCTTAAAAAGCCTCTGGTTATAAAAAGTACAAACGTCGCTATCGTAGTGTAGTAGACTGGCAGCGTAATGTTTTAATAGAGCAAAACTCGTCATGACGGTATCCAACAGCAAGGGAAGGAATCCCGATTTATATGTTGCAATGAATAATGAAAAATGGTATAATATGCGAAAAACACGCGTTGAGGAGTAGATATGAATCCGATTCTAGACCTTTTTCGCATGACGGTCGAGCGCTTTCCGGAGCGAATTGCGATTGCCGACAGCACGCGGTCTTATTCCTTCCGCGCTCTGTGGCACAGTGCGGCGTGCCTTGCTTCAGCGATTGCAACCACTGGCCATGCGGTCGGTGTGTTTGTAAACCGCGGAGCAGATACATTGGTCCTTTTCCTTGCTACGGTGTTTAGCGGGAACTATTATGT
>CAOJND010000102.1 GCA_948439445.1 uncultured Eubacteriales bacterium
CGGTGGGTCCTCTCCAAACTGAATGACCTCATTGCGGAGGTCACAGAAAATCTTGAAAAGTATGAGCTTGGAGTGGCGGTACAAAAGGTCTACGATTTTATCTGGGACACCTATTGCGACTGGTATATCGAGCTGACTAAGGCCCGGCTGTATGGAGAGGACGCAAAGCGCAAGCAGACCGCCTTGCAGGTTTTGGTGTATGTGCTGGATCAGACGCTGCGGCTGCTCCACCCGTTTATGCCTTTCATCACAGAAGAAATTTGGCAGTCCATTCCCCATCAGGGGGAGGCGCTGATTGTGGCAAAGTGGCCGGAGTACCGGCAGGAGCTGCATTTTGCCACGGAGCAGGCCCACATGGAGTCGGTGATGAACGCCATTCGGGCCATTCGGAACCGCCGGGCGGAGATGAATGTGCCGCCGTCTAAAAAAGCGGCTTTGTATATTCTCACCTCCAAGCCCCAGGCCTTTGCCCAGGGCGAGGGCTTTATCCAGCGCTTGGCCTATGCGGATCAGGTGACCTTACTGGAGCAGGAGCCGGAAAATCTGGACGGAATGGTCTGCTGCACCACCGTGGACGCCAAGCTCTATATCCCCATGGGCCAATTGGTAGACGTAACCAAAGAGCTGGAACGGGTGAACAAGGAGCTGGAAAAAGCGAAGAAGAATCTAGCCTCCATTCAGGGCAAGCTGTCTAACGAAAAGTTCACCGCCCGTGCGCCGGAATCCGTTGTAAATGCCGAGCGGGAGAAGGCGCAGAAGGCGGCGCTGCTCATTGATCAGTTGGAGCAGAGCTTGGCCGCTTTGCAAAAGCTATAAGCATGTGATCGTATGAAATATGGCGCTCTGTGGAAATCTTGCTTTCCACAGAGCGCCAACATTTTTATTTCGTCCTGGCAATACAGCGCCGCAGCCAGTTCCCCCGCAGGAAATAGACCAGATAGAACCCAGAGGTCAAAGCCCAGGTGATCACATAGCTCATCATCACCATATTGAGGGTGTGATACACCGGCACGACGAAAATAAGCCATAGCACCCGGATCAGACAGATGCCAATCATAGAGGCAATGGTGGGAATCATGACGTCCCCACAGCCGCGCAGAACGCCCGGCAGAATTTCAATCAGGAAATACAGCATATACGCTGGGGCCAGGAAGCGGAGCATGGCGGTCCCCACCTCCACCACCTCCAAATCCCCTTTGGTGAATAGACTGAAGATGGGGCGGGCCAGAACATAGCAGCCAGCGACCAGCACCATCAGCACACCGCCAACAATGGCGCTGCCAACCCAAGCCGCCCGTTTCACCCGGTCATACCGGCCCGCGCCAAAGTTCTGCCCGGCAAAGGCGGTAACCGCTGTACCCATACTGCTCATCATAATCCAGCAGATGCTGTCCACCTTTCCATAGACCGACCAGGCGGCGATGATCGCAGTGCTGTTAAAGCTGTTAATCGCCGTCTGAATCAGCACATTGGAGCTGGAATACATCACGCTTTGAACCGCAGTGGGTAGTCCAATTCGAAAAATACTACCATAGGTTCCCCCGGCTCGCTTCCCTGGCTTTAGAAGATCGGGAATTTGCCGGACCAGCAGCCACAGAACCAGCACGGCACTTAGAATTTGGGACAGGTCCGTAGCCATCGCCACGCCCAGCACATCCCAGTGGCATTTCACCACAAATATGTAATCCAGCGCAATATTCAAGAAAGAGGCCGCCATGAGAATATACAGCGGCCGTTTGGAATCCCCCATGCCCCGCAGAATTGCAGTTCCAAAATTATAGATTAGGTTGGGAACCAGTGCGAAGAAATAGATCCGCAGATAGGTGGTGGAATCTACCGCAATTTCTTCCGGGGTTTGAAGCCAGTGGACCATCCGGCCGGCCAGGGCGGTGGAAACCACCGTCAACGCCAAGCCGCCTACAATCGCGATCAGTAAACTGCACCGGATATCTGCCTTGACCCGATCCATTTTCTTGGCGCCAAAGTGCTGCGCAATTACAACTCCCGCGCCGTTGGAAATACCGGAGCAGATTCCAATCACCACTTGGACGGCAACACACACGTTTCCCACCGCCGCCACTGCGTTCTTCCCCACATATTTTCCCACGATATAGGTATCCACCATGCTGTACAGCTCCTGGCACAATAGTCCCAGAAAGCAGGGCAGAAAGAACGCGACCAGCGCTCTCCAGATCGGCTGATCCAGAATTCGGTTTTCCGTTGTATTCATAATTGTTTGATTCCTTTGCCTGTAGAAAATCTAACGCACTTGGCCTTCTCCGTAGATGATGTATTTGCAGGAGGTAAGCTCCTCCAGCCCCATTGGCCCTCTGGCGTGCATTTTTTGGGTGGAGATGCCGATCTCCGCGCCCAGACCAAACTCTCCTCCATCTGTAAACCGGGTCGAGGCGTTGACATAGACCGCTGCCGCGTCCACTGCGTCCAGAAAACGCTGTGCGGTAAAATAGTTGGAGGTGACAATGCACTCCGAATGGCCGGTTCCGTGGGCATTAATGAACGAAATTGCCTCTTCGGCATCTTGCACCAGCCGGACGGCCAAAATATAATCGTCATATTCCGCATCCCAATCTGCCTGTGTGGCGGGAACACCCCGCTGCCCCAGCAGCGCCAGCGCCTCCGGATCGCAGCGAAGCTCCACGTGATGCTGATCCAGCAGCGGAAGCGCCTTTTCCAGGAAAGGCTCTGCAACATCCTGGGCGATCAGCACACATTCCACCGCGTTGCAAACCGAAGGCCGGGAGCATTTGGCGTTGTATAGGATCTGCGCGGCCATATCCAGATCTGCCGCAGAATCCACATACACATGGCACACGCCCTCTCCGGTGCGGATAACCGGCACGCTGGCCTCCTTGGCCACGGTACGAATCAGTCCTGCGCCGCCTCTTGGAATCAGCACGTCCACAAATTCATTCAGGTGCATCAGTTCAGCAGCCGACTCCCGGCTGGTTTCCTGCACCAGACTGATGCAATCCTCCGGCAATCCCACAGAGCGCAATGCCTGCCGCATCAGCTCCACCACCGTGCGGTTGGAGTGAATTGCCTCTTTTCCCCCTCGAAGAATGCACACATTGCCGGATTTCAGACAGAGCACGGCCGCGTCCACCGTGACATTGGGCCGCGCCTCATAGATCATGGCAATCACCCCCAGAGGTACCCGGCGGCGCCCAATCACCAGGCCATTTGGCCTGGTCTCCATCCGGTCCACCCGTCCAATGGGATCCGGCAACGCCGCTACCTGGCGCACCCCATCCACAATGCCCGCCACCCGGGCTTGGGTCAGCTTCAGCCGGTCCAGCATGGCAGAGCGCATCCCGGCGCGTTGCGCCGCCTCCAAATCCTGCTGGTTTGCCGCCAGCCACTGATCTTGACGTTGCGTCAGAATCTGTGCGATGGCCTCTAGCGCGGCGTTTTTCTTTGCCGTTCCGGCAGTAGCTAAAATTCGGCTGGCGGCTTTGGCCGCCGCGCCCTGTACTTGCAGCTGTGTCATTGCACTTCCTCCTTCTGCGCAATAAATCTTGTTCCAATTTGCTCTCCTGCTACAATGCCATACAAGTCCTCCATTCGGGCGCCGTTGGTAATCACCATATCGAAGCCCGCTTCCATGGCAATCTGGGCCGCGGCCAGCTTTGTTGCCATGCCGCCAGTCCCGCGCCAGGTGCCGGCGCCACCCGCCATCTGTAAAATGTCCGGCGTTATCGTATAGATCTCATGCAAAAGCTTTGCATTGGGATCTGCTTTGGGGTCATGATCATATAACCCATCGATGTCGGATAGCAGCACCAGCAGATCCGCGTTGCACAGCTTGGCCACAATGGCGGACAGGGTATCGTTGTCCCCCAATACCTTGTGGTTTCCCGTTTCAATCTCCGCAGAAGAAACCGAGTCATTCTCATTGACCACAGGGATGACCCCCATTTCCAGTAGCGCATGGAAGGTATTGCGCAAATGCAGCGCCCGGTCATCCTCGTCCACATCGTCACCGGTCAACAAAATCTGGGCCATGGAGCGATTGTATTCTGAAAAGAATTTGTCGTAAATATGCATCATCCGGCACTGCCCTACCGCAGCGGCAGCTTGCTTCATCCCCAGCTCTTTGGGCCGTTCCGCCAAGCCCAGTTTCGCCGTTCCAACAGAAATTGCGCCTGAGGTCACCAGAATGATCTCATTGCCCATCCCATGCAGGTCGGAAAGCGTCCGCACCAAATGCTCCATGCTCCGAAAATCCAGACGGCCTGACGGGTGTGTCAGCGTGGAAGTGCCCACCTTGACCACAATCCGCTTTCCCCTGCGCGTACTTTGTACCAATTTTCTGTCCTCCATTGTGAGAATATACTATTTAATAAGTATAGCATAGCTCAAAACAAAATGGAAGGAGTTTTCCAGCGTTCCGACAGAAAATCACATTTGTTCCATCTCGCGTACATACCGCGCTGCGCCTGTGGCAGCATTGGCGCCATCGGAAACCGCTGTCACCAGTTGATGCAGCCCCTTTCGACGCAAGTCCCCTGCCACAAAAAGACCTGGAATTTCCGTATGACAGTTCTCATCCACCGGCACATAGCCGTCTTGAAGCGACAGATTCAGCGGGTGCAAATAAGCGGTCTCCGGCGCGGCGCCCACCGCCACAAATACTGCCGAAACCGGAAGCCGGCCAGTGTGGTCCCCCTCTAGAGATAGCTCTTGTACATAGGTGTCCCCCAGAATCTCTTGGACTCTGGTATTGTAAAAAATTTGTACATTTTCCTGCTGGCGCAGCAATTCCACACGGGTTCTAGCCCCGCGAAACACATCCCGGCGCAGTATCACGGTCACCTGCTCACAAATCCCCGCCAGATACAGCCCGTCCTCCACGCCGGTATCCCCGCCGCCTACCACGGCCACGGATTTTCCAGCATAAAATGCACCGTCACACAGCGCGCAGTAGCTGACGCCCCGCAGACGGTCCTCTCCGGCAACCCCAAGCTTTCGAGGTGCCGTTCCTGTGGCGGCAATAACCGTCTTGCTCTCAAGATTCGTTCCATCGTCAAGGGTCACCGTCTGAATGCCGTCGTGATGCGACACTGCCACCACGTTCCCCAGACGAATCTGCGCTCCTAAGTCCATGGCATGCCGGCGAAATTGCTCCCCCAATTCATACCCGGTTGTACCTGGACAGGCGGGATAGTTTTGTACCACATGCGCGGAAGAAATTTGCCCGCCTCCATGACCGTCCCGTTCCAGCACAACAAAGCGCATCCCCGCCCGGGCAGCATAAATTGCGGCGGTCAGGCCGGCTGGACCAGCTCCAAGAATGATTAGATCATACATCCTGTTTTCATCCTTTCTTGCCGGGAGATTTCTCCCGGATGCATCTGGTTTCATAGTGCCTCTTTTGGGGATTCTTTATACGGAATGAATGGAAAAATGCGGAAGTGGCTATACAGCCGCTTCCGCAAAAAGACTACTCTTTGTTTTTAATCTGGGCCTGTAGATGCATGGACAGAACCGCCAGCGAGGTTGCCATGTTCTCGGCTTGTACCAAAATATGATCCGGTACCTCCAAATGGGCCGGCGCGAAATTCCAAATGGCAAGAATACCGTTGTCAATTAACTGATTGCACACCTGCTGCGCGCTGTCCGACGGAACGGTAATGATCCCCATCAGGACCTTGTGAACCCGGCAAAAGCTCTCCAACCGGGAGATGTGCAAAATCGGCTTGCCAGACGCCTGCGTCTGATCCTTCGCCGGATCGACGTCAAAAGCCGCCAAAATATTCAAACCATAGGCGTCAAACCCACTATAGCCCAGCAGAGCGCTGCCAAGCTTTCCTGCTCCAATCAACACGGCATCTGTGGTATTGCCATACCCCAAAAACTGTTCAATATCGCAAATCAGACTTTCCCGCTGATATCCAATCTTTGGTCTGCCGCCATCAGAAACCATAGCCAAGTCCTTCCGAACCTGCACCTCACCCATACCCAAGGCGTTGGCAAGAGCGGTGGCGGAAATATTCGGT
>CAOJND010000103.1 GCA_948439445.1 uncultured Eubacteriales bacterium
CAAATGTTCCAAAAGATACACAGATCTGTCGATCTGCCGGAAATTTGGCAGAAAGCCGCGTATTTCACCAGGCGGGCAGGGCATACTGATGGTGAGAACGGCCTTATTGCTGCATCAGATTGGCATGCTTCAGTGCCGGACGTAGGCTCAGATAAAACACCGAGGCTACCACAACGGCAATAACTGCGTTGACCAGGGTGGTCGTTGCGCCGATTTTGGCCCATACCGTCGCCACTTCCTGGGGTACGCCCAAGACAAATCGTTTGTAAAAGTAGCCCACCACCGGATCTGCCACCGTGTTAAACGCCATACCGGCAGCACAGGAGACTACAGTTGCCACAGTGGTATAGCGTTTGCTGTGTTCTTCCTGTCGTAAGTGAAACACCTTCTGAGATACTATGCCGGCAATCAGGCCGATACACAGCTTCAGCAAAAAGGTTTTTGGTGCAGAGGTCACATACCCAGAGGTCAAATCGGCAATGGTCATTCCCACAGCGCCGGCCATTCCGCCCCACAGGCCACCCAAAAACAGTGCGGCCAAAACGCAGAACACGTTGCCCAAATGGAAAGCGGTTTTTTCTGTACCAACTGGGATGTCAATGCGGAATACGGCAAAGCCAATATAGCAAAGCGCCGCAAACAGAGCTGCCGTGGTCAGTGTTCGGATCTGGATGGGTTTTTGATTTGGCGTCGCCAGGGCGATCAGAGCAACCAGGCCTGCCAAAAATAGCAGTAAGCTGCCGGAGTAGGCGATTTGTGCGGAGACTGGAGCCTCCTGGGCAACGGCGGGGCCGCGGGTCAAAACGCTTAAACCCAACCCGGCTACACAGGCGACAGCGCCGATGGTGCGCTTCCAAGATTGTGCTTTCATGGGAATCCCTCCTTCAAAATGATTGGCATTAGTATAGCACAATCTGGCTACAAAACCATATCCAGAATAATTTTATTATAAAAGGCCAGATTGAATGTAATGGAGGTTTCTTTCATGCGAGTGATTTGTGCCCAGGACTATGACGCCATGAGTCGCCAGGCGGCCAATCTCATCTCTGCCCAGGTGTTATTAAAGCCGGACTGTGTGTTAGGCCTTGCCACAGGGGATAGCCCCATTGGTGCCTATGGCCAGTTAATCCGGTGGCACCGGCAGGGGGACCTGGATTTTGCCCGGGTTAAGACGGTAAATTTAGACGAATATGTGGGACTCGGGGTTACGGATCCCCAGAGCTATGCCTATTTTATGCGAAAAACCTTTTTTGATTATATCAATATCAATTTGTGTAATACCCATATCCCCAATGGGCTGGCGCCGGACGCCGGCCTGGAGTGCAACCGGTATGACGAGGTGATTCAGGCCCTGGGCGGGGTGGATTTGCAGCTTCTGGGTCTGGGAGCGAATGGGCACATCGGCTTTAACGAACCGGGCACTTCGTTTGTCAAGGGGACCCACTGTGTAGAGTTGTCCCAGACCACAATCGAGACCAACGCCCGGTTCTTTACCACAGCGGAGCTTATGCCCCGCCGGGCTTTTACCGTGGGTATTTTTGACATCATGCAGGCGCGGCGGGTGGTGATGATAGTCAGCGGCCGGCACAAGGCAAGGGCGGTGCGGGATTCCTTTTGGGGTCCTATTACTCCCCGGGTGCCCGCTTCTATTTTACAACTACACCGGAACTTTACCCTGGTTGCCGATCAGGCGGCCCTATCTTTGGTTCCCGGCGAAGGGGCTATCTCATAGGCCGGTCCTGCTGAGAGGCATTCCTGCATAATGTTTTGCGCCCGGCAAAAACTTTGCCGGGCGCAAATGAGATTTAAATGGTGGCTTCTTGCTTATAAAACAGCTTTTTCAGGACAAACAGCGTACCGATGATCAAGACGATGCCAAAGGCCAGGGATAGCACTGCATTTTGCACAAATCCTGCAAAGATATAGGTCACAAAGGAGACTGCCGCCACGGTCAACACATAGGGAACTTGGGTTGACACATGGGCGATGTGGTTACACTGCGCTCCGGCGGAGGCCATGATCGTGGTATCGGAAATGGGAGAGCAATGATCGCCCATAACCGCACCGGCCAAACAGGCGGACACGCCGATGATAATCAAATGCTCACAGCCTGGCAGAATCAGGCCGGTGTTGGGATCGGTGAACACGCCGGTGACAATGGGGATCAAAATACCAAAGGTGCCCCAGCTGGTGCCGGTGGCAAAGGCCAAGAAACAGCCCACCAGGAAGATGATGGCTGGCAACATATTGGTCATGCCGGTGGAGGCGTTCTTCATCAGCTCGTAGACATAGGTGTCTGCGCCCAAAAGGCCTGTAATGCTTTTCAGCGTCACGGCAAAGGTGAGGATCAGCATGGCGGGGACCATGGCGATGAAACCGCTGGTCAAACAGGACATGGCGTCTTTAAATGAGACCAATCTGCGGCACAAAAAATATACGATGGTGAGTACAAGTGCGATCAGCGTGCCCCAGGGCAAACCAACCGAGGCATCGGTAGCGCCAAAGGCGGAGATAAAGTCTGTGCCTTCGAAAAAGCCGCCTACATAGATCATGCCGATGACGCAGCAGACGATCAGGATTGCCACCGGCAAAACCAAATCGATCACCCGGCCCCGGGAAGAACCAACAGGGGCCTCTACAGACTTGGCGGTTTCCCCACCCACGGAGAACAAATCGCCTTTTTCCAGGGCGTTGCGTTCGTGCCGCTTCATGGGACCGTAGTCAAAGCGCATCAGGCTCAAGCCAATGACAAAAACGATGGTCAGTAGGGAGTAGAAGTTGTAGGGAATGGAGCGGACAAACAGCTCAATGCCGGAATAGACGCCCTCGTCCACCATGCCGGATACGGCGGCGGCCCAAGAGGAGATGGGGGCGATCATGCAAATCGGCGCGGCAGTCGCGTCGATGATGTAGGCCAGCTTAGCCCGGGAGATCCGATGGCCATCGGTGACGGGCTTCATCACGGAGCCAACGGTCAGGCAATTAAAATAATCGTCCACGAAAATCAGAACGCCCAGTAGGAATGTGGTCAGCAGTGCGCCAGTCCGGGACTTGACATGCTTTTTTGCCCATTCTCCAAAGGCCGCAGAGCCGCCAGCCTTATTCATCAGGGCTACCATGGTGCCCAGCAGCACCAGGAACATGAAAATACCGATGTTCCAGGCGTCTGCTACGCTATTGATAAATCCATCGTTGATGATGGTGTCCAGGGTTGCCACCGGAGAAAATCCTGTATAGATCAAAGCGCCGGTGACAATTCCGATGAACAGGGAGGAATAGACTTCCTTGGTGATCAATGCCAGAATAATGGCAATGACCGGGGGCAGTAGTGCCCAAATCGTTCCATACATGTTTACAATCCGCCTTTCCGCAGAATTTTAAGTTGTCATGAGAAAAATGAGCTTATCTGGTCGGCAGCCAGGCTTTCCAGGGGGAGCACGAGGCAAAATCGGGGATAAACCATAGCGTGTTGCGGATAGGTATGCCCAGTAGCACCCGTACGGCAAGCGCCAATTCCCACCACTTTCGCGTTCGGAGATCCAGTGCCAGAGGAATTAGGATGGAAATCAGCGCTGGGAAATGCAAAAAATCCCTCCTTTATACAAAAAAGTCATGAACGCAGCAGATACTGTGTCATGACGCAAATGCCCCACGGGCAAGCTCTGACAGCGCTCCGCATTCTCATGCGACAGTCCGGCGGATCTTCTCCGACGGCCCAGGCGCCTCCGGCCGGAAATCCGGAAGCCCTTCGGCAGCAAGCCCTTTCCCTTCTCCGCATTCCGACGGGGATCCGAAGGTACTGATGCTTGCCGCACCTCTATCATGCTTTGTTCACTTGTCTTTATCATAGTCCTGTGATTGGGCTTTGTCAAGAGAAAAATCCCTTATATAGGAAGTTTTCTCCCTTTTTTTCAAAAGAGTGATATAAAATGAGAAGACGCCATTGGGAAACACACCGTAAGGAAGTTAACACGCGCCTGAAAAGAATTGCTTTTGGGCGGGTGTTGCTTTATAATGAACTAACCGGCAAATCGGAATTTTGCAGAGGTGAAAATATGCGGGAAGATATTTTTGAGAATTTGCAGCATGAAATATATGATAGATGCCAGAAACAAACGAATGAGTTTGGAATAGGCTGCTATTATCACATTATTGCAGTCGTTAAAAATGCCCAAATTCTGGCAGAAAAATACGGGGCAGATAAGGAAGTTGTCATGATTGCGGCTTGGTTGCATGATATTGCTTCTATTACAGATTATAGTCTCTATGAACTTCATCATATCCATGGGGCAGAAATGGCGCATCGTATTCTTAAAGAATATGGTTATGATGACAAAAAGATTTCCTTGGTACAGAAATGTATCAGAAATCACAGAGGTAGTATCAGTTCGGAGAAAACTAGCCTTGAAGAATTATGTGTTGCCGACGCCGATGCAATCTCACACTTTGACAGTGTGCCGAGTCTTTTATATTTGGCATACGTTCAAAAAAGTATGGGAATTGAAGAAGGCAAGACATTTGTTAAAGACAAGTTGACGAGAAGTTTTCAAAAACTATCTGCTGCAAGCAAAAAACACTATCAAGATAAATTTGAAAAAGTTATGGAAGTTTTAGGTTGATAACTTCAAATTTATTACTCTATCCCTATGAAACTTTCCCCGAAAGTGTCATAGTGGGTTATACAACAGTATAAAAAGGGCAAGGCAAACCGAAATGGTCTGTCTTGCCCTTGATTTCTTTATGGAGTGCGGCCGACTTTTTTGCTTCTGTGGGCGGGGAAAGCAGCGCGGGACCGTCTGATTTTTAGACGGTCCCGGAGGATAAATATTTTCAAAAGAGAATCCGGCTATGTTAAAAACCGAAAACTCAGAATTACCACGCCTAGAATGACCAAAATCAGGCCGGTAACCCGGTTTAAGGTCTTTGCGCTGGCCTGATTGGCAATCCTCGCTGCAATTCTGGCCCACAGCAGGGTAGAGCCAATACAGCACGATAGCGCCCACCAATCCGGCATTCCGCCGATGATGAAATGGCTTACTGATCCGGTTAACGCGGTAAAGCTCATAATGAACACACTGGTGCCAACAGCGGTTTTTAACTCATAGCCCAGCACCGAGGTGAGAATCAGCAGCATCATCATGCCGCCGCCCGCCCCTACAAAGCCGCAGATCAAACCGATGCCGCTGCCGCAAACTAGGGACTGGATAACCCGCTTGCGGGCACTGACGCTACCCATGGTTTCTTTTGTGGTCATCACCGGCCGGACCAGGAACCGAACGCCCAATAGCATGGTCATAAACACGGAAAACCCACCCATGGTGGCATTGGGCACCATGCTGGAGAGCCAGCTGCCTACCATAGTAAAGCAGAGCACCGCCCCCATCATCACAAGCCCATTGCGAACGTCCAAATTGCGGTTTTTGCCGTAGGTATAGGCGCTGACCGCACTGGCCAAAACGTCGCTGGCCAGCGCAATGCCCACCGCCTGGTAGGCGTCCATGTGTAAAAATGTAATCAGCATGGGGCTAATGACCGCCGCAGCGCTCATGCCGGCAAAACCGGTTCCAAGTCCTGCCCCGATTCCCGCGAAAAAACAGATAAAAAAGGTGAACAACCGTTATTCCTCCACTGTGTATCAGGTTTGCACGCTTTGCAAAATCGCAGCCTATCTTATTTTTTAGACTGATATAAGTTTACATCATACTTTTAATTTGGGAGATCAAAATGTCACCTGCGACCACCCGATCTTCCGGCGCAAAGCCCTCCGCAAAGTTTCCGGAGTACAACACCTGGGCGCTAGGGGGAAATTCCTCGTCTCCCTCCCACACCAGCAGCTCCATGGCGTAGGGGCCCACCAACTGGAAACGGAATCCTGCGTCCCCATGCTTGACCGGTTCTCCGCCCAGCCGCTGACAGGCCTGGCGAAACGCCTCCAGCCGGGAGCCAAAGGTAAACGCCGCGCGGGTCAGGACCCGGCCGGGATAGGGTTTGTGA
>CAOJND010000104.1 GCA_948439445.1 uncultured Eubacteriales bacterium
TAAGCACACAGATTGAGAACCCAATTAAGCACAGGAGGCGCCCTTCGGGGCGCCTCTTTTATCGAAAAATTTCTGTTTGAAGTTCTTGTGAGGCAAAAAGTGGCCGCAACCTCGACGTGTCGAGATTGCGGCCGCCTCATAGGGTGTTTTCAAAACGATGTGGTATCGGGTGTAGAATTCACTCAGTCAATCTTTGACAGCTTGGCCAGACTGGCCTTCAAATCCTCGTCTGAGGGAATATAATCGCTCATTTCTCCATTGTGGAATTTTTCATAGGCAACCATATCAAAATAACCAGTGCCGGTAAGGCCAAAGAGAATGGTTTTTTCCTCTCCGGTTTCCTTGCAGCGCAGGGCTTCGTCAATGGCGACTTTGATGGCATGGGAGCTTTCCGGTGCCGGTAGAATACCCTCTACCCGAGCGAATTGCTCCGCCGCTTGAAATACTGCTGTCTGTTCCACGCTTCTGGCTTCCAGATATCCGTCGGCGTATAGCTGGGATAGAGTAGAGCTCATGCCGTGATACCGCAGCCCGCCGGCATGGTTGGCAGAGGGGATAAAATCACAGCCCAGGGTATACATCTTTGCCAGAGGGCATACCTTACCGGTATCGCAGAAATCATAGGCATATTTGCCTCGGGTCAGACTGGGACAGGAGGCAGGCTCTACAGCAATAAACTGATAGTTGGCTTCTCCCCGCAATTGCTGCCCCATAAACGGGGCGATCAGCCCGCCCAGGTTTGAACCGCCGCCGGCACAGCCGATGATAATATCCGGATGAATGCCGTACTTATCCATTGCTGCCTTTGCCTCCAGACCAATTACGGACTGGTGCAACAGAACTTGACTTAGCACACTGCCCAAGACGTACCGGTATCCTTCCGAGGATACTGCCTTTTCCACCGCTTCGGAGATGGCGCAGCCCAGACTTCCCGTGGTGCCGGGGTGTTCTGCCAGGATCTTCCGGCCCACCTGGGTGGTCATAGAGGGGGATGGGGTTACGGAAGCGCCATAGGTTCGCATGACCTCCCGGCGGAAGGGCTTCTGCTCATAGGAGACCTTTACCATATAGACCTGGCAATCCAACCCCAGATAGGCGCAGGCCATGGATAGGGCGGTACCCCACTGACCGGCGCCGGTCTCAGTGGTGACACCTTTCAGTCCCTGCTGCTTGGCATAATAGGCCTGGGCGATGGCAGAATTCAGCTTGTGGCTTCCGCTGGTATTATTGCCCTCAAATTTATAGTAAATTTTTGCCGGCGTCTGAAGCTTTTCCTCCAGACAATAGGCGCGCACCAGAGGAGAGGGGCGGTACATCCGATAAAACTTTTGTACCTCCTCCGGAATGGGGAAGAAAGCGTCCGTTTCATTCAGCTCCTGCTTGGCCAGCTCTTCGCAAAATACGCCGCTTAGCTCTTCCAGGGTCATGGGCTGCTTGGTCGCCGGATTGAGAAGCGGCGCAGGCTTATTTTTCATGTCCGCCCGAAGGTTATACCATGCTGTGGGCTGCTCGTGCTCTTCTAGATAGATTTTGTAAGGGATTTGGTTGGTCATAATGGTAGTCTCCTTTCAAGATTGGGACAGAAAAACACTCCTGTCCCGTAATGAAATCATTACCGGGACAGGAGTGATCATTCCTGCGGTGCCACCCAGTTTGACACAATTGTGCCCACTCATTGCGTACTACAATACGCTGACCTTTTTTCACAGAGGGTCAAACTCCGTCTCACATACTCCGGGGAAACCGTTTCTGCTTGCCCTCAGAAGCCCATTCGATCCTGCCTTCACCGCCATAGTCCCACCAATCTACGGCTCTCTGTGGGTCAAGTTCCCAGGATTTACTCACACTTCCTCATCGGTTTATCGAATTGTACCACAATCGGGAACAGTTGTCAACCGCTTTTCTCATTTTTTTGCAAAGGGAGTGGTTTACTTCCAAACCAGGCTGTGCTATCATATCCTTATTCGATAGATAGGAGGCTGTCATGGGACAAAGGCTTTTTTTGTCTACCATCTCGCCATTTGCACCTGGACTGGCCAGTACGTATGGACTGGGCTTGGAGCTGGCGGACTTCTGCACGGCCAGCAATCTGGATCAGGATTTTGCTGCCTGTGACGCTGCTTGCCGGAGCAAAATGGCTGGTGTGGAGCAATTTTGGTTTCACGGACCCTTTGCGGAGCTATGCCCTGCGGCCATTGATCCTCTGATCCGAAAGGTTACAGCCAAACGATACCGGCAGGCGATCCAAACAGCGCTGGATCATGGGATCCACCGGGTGGTGCTCCACGGCGGATTTGTTCCCCAGGTCTATTTTCCACAGTGGTTCGTGCCGGAGGGGATCAAATTTTGGAAAATGCTGCTTCAGACCCTGCCCGATTCTTTGACCATTGCTCTGGAGAATGTGATGGAGCCGGATCCAGATCTGCTATTGGCGCTGGTCCAGGGGGTGGACGATCCTAGATTGGGCCTGTGCCTGGATGTAGGGCATGCCAATCTGACCGGCGTACCGCCACTGGAATGGATTTTGCCAATGGCGCCTTGGCTGCGGCATGTCCATTTACACAACAACGACGGGCACAGCGATCAGCATCAGGAGTTGGACCAGGGAACCATCCCCATGAGAGTGGTATTGGAGACGTTAACGGACCGCTGCCCCGACGCCACCTGGACCATGGAAACCCAGGATGGCCGGAGATCTTTGCAATGGTTGGAGAAAGAGGGATTGTTATGACTGATTTGGATTTGGCGCAAATACTTGCTACCATCTCCGGCGCGGATTCTGCCGCGATGGAGGCGGCGAAGCGCCGCCAGGCGGAGTTGGCCAAGCCGCCGGGCAGCTTGGGCGGTCTGGAGGAGATGTCCATCCGGCTCTCTGGAATTACGGGAAAAATACATAATTCTCTGGAAAAGCGCCGGATTTTGGTACTTGCGGCGGATAACGGTGTGGTTGCGGAAGGGGTTGCCGCTACGCCCCAATCTGTCACCATGAGTCAGGCAATCAATATGACCCGCCACCTGACCGGCATGTCGGCCCTTGCTCAGTTTTTTAGAGACGACGTGGTGGTGACGGATGTGGGGATTTGTTCCGACTGCCCCTGTCCGTTGGTTCGCAACCGGAAAATACGCTACGGAACCGCCAACCTCTATCGGGAGCCTGCCATGACCCGCCAGGAGTGTCTGGAGGCCATTGCGGTGGGGCTTGCGCTAGCCCGGGAGGCAAAGGCGGATGGAATCGAATTAATTGGTGTCGGAGAGATGGGGATCGGCAACACCACGACTTCTTCTGCAGTGCTGGCCTGTCTCACCGGAAGCCCGGCGCAGGCCGTCACAGGCCGGGGCGCGGGACTGACCGATCAGGCTTTTGCCAGGAAAAAAGAGGTGATTGACAGCGCCCTTGCTCTGCACGGTCCGGACCGGCAGGATCCGGTGGATGTGCTGGCCAAGGTGGGCGGGCTGGATTTGGCGGCGATGACCGGCGTGTATCTGGGATGTGCCCAGATGAGAATCCCGGCGGTGGTGGATGGATTTATTTCTATTGTAGCCGCCCTGTGCGCGGTCCGGCTGTGCTCCAAGGTGAGAGACTTTCTGTTTTTATCCCATATATCCTATGAAATCGGCTACCAGATTGCGCAAAAAGAGCTAGCTCTGTCCGCCTGCTTGGATTTACACATGCGGCTGGGAGAGGGGAGCGGCTGCCCGCTGGCGTTTCAGATCCTCCGGGGGGCCTGTGCGGTGATGAACCATATGGCCACATTTGCCCAGGCGGAGATCCGGGATGATTATTTAGCGCAACTCCGGCGGGGCGACGCGTTCTCTGTAAAGTCATGAAGCTATTGCTAATTGGCGGAAGCAAAAGCGGCAAAAGCGCCCTAGCCCAAGAGCTTTCCAAGGCCCTGGGCGGACGGCTATGCTACCTGGCCACCATGGAGGCTGCGGATGCGGAGGACCGGGACCGGATTGCCCGGCACCGCCAGGAGCGGGCAGGGTGGGGATTCGTCACCATAGAACAGGCGCGGGATTTGGAACACTGCTTTTCGCAGTTGACGCCAGACGATACCGTCCTGCTGGACAGCGTAACGGCACTTTTGGCCCAGGAGATGTTTGATGGCCTTGGGATGGACGCTACGGCGGGAGCGCGAATTGCAAAGCAGCTTCTGGCTCTGGGGGACCGGGTGAAACATGTGATCTACGTGGCTGATCAGATTTTTGGGGACGGTATGGAATTTGAGGAATGGACAGAGCGCTATCGCTTCCAGCTTGCGATGGTATGCAGGACTTTGGCAAAGCATTGCCACGGCGTGGCGGAGGTGACGGCAGGCATCCTTCAATGGCGCCGGATTCCCGAGGGACTGGTGACGGGAAGCGAAAGGGGCAAATTCGGTTGAAGCAGTGGATCTATGGACTGTTTATGGCATGGGGCATGTTTTTGGCAATTCCATGTCCGGTGAAGGTTTGGGAGGAAGCAGCCAGGCCGAAAATGATGGCGCTTTTGCCTGCGGTTGGCCTGGTGCCAGGCGGGCTTTGGGCGCTGGCGGCCTGGGGGCTGCCAAAGCTTAATTGCCCGCTTCCATTGCAGGGCCTTGTGCTGGCGCTGATTCCATGGCTGACCACGGGACTGCTGCATCTGGATGGGTTTATGGATGTGTGCGACGCGGTTTTATCCCGGCGGGACTTGAAAACCAGGCAAAGGATTTTAAAAGATGCCCACTGCGGCGCTTTCGCGGTGATCAGCATGTGTTTGCTGACCGCCGCTGCCTGGGCTGTGGGGCAGAGCTGGGACAGTTTTCCACCGGGGGCGCTTTTGGCGGTGCCGGTGGCGTCCCGGGCAGCGGCTGCGCTGGCGGTGCAGTGGTTACGGCCCATGGCCACCAGCCAATATGCCGCCATGGGCCGCACCTTTGGCAATCGCCTTTGGCTGCTGGCCTGCTTGGGGCTGGCGTGTGGAGTTCCGGCCTTTTTGGGAAGCTGGGCGCCCATGGCGGCGGCGGCGGGCTATGGCCTGAGCTGCTGGTATGGATACCGGAACCTGGGGGGTATGTCCGGGGACGTCTCCGGCTTTGCCCTGACGATTGGAGAGCTGGTTGGATTTTTGATTGCCGGATTGGTGGGATGAAGATGAAATTGATTTTGGGTGGCGCTTATCAGGGGAAAGCCACCTGGGCGGCCAGCGCTTTCGGCCTGGCACAGACGGAATTTGGAGATTTTCCGGCGGCAGGAAAGTGGGGACAGTGCCACTTGGAGCGGTTTTCCAGAGCCTGTGTGGAATCTGGAAAGGATCCGGTAGCCGAGATGGCCATACTGGAGCCGATGTGGCGCTCGTGCGTGCTCATCAGCCGGGAGATCGGCTGCGGCGTGGTGCCCTTAGACGCAAAAGAGCGGCTCTGGCGGGAGGCGCACGGCCGTCTACTGCGGTATCTGGCGGTGGAGGCGGAGAGCGTTGTGCGGATCTTTTGTGGTCTGCCAGAGGTGCTGAAATGAGGCTTCTGCTGCTTCGCCACGGGGCGACGGAGGCGACCGAGCGGCATCTGTACTGCGGCAGTACGGATCTGCCCCTGTCGGAGGCCGGGCGGCAGGCGCTACGGCAGCTATGCTGCCCCAAAATGGAACGCCACTGCACCAGCGGTATGGCCAGAACCAATGAGACAATGCAGCTGTGCTATCCCGGCGTGGCCTATGAAAGAATACCTGCGCTTCGGGAGATGGACTTTGGCCAATTTGAGATGAAAGACTATCTCACGCTCCGCCAAGACGCCGCCTACCAGGCCTGGATTACCGGAGATAACGCGGCCAATTGCTGCCCTGGTGGGGAGAGCGGCAACCAAGCGCTTCGGCGGGCCATGGAGGCCTTAGGTCAAATTGTGGAAGCTGGAAGGGACTGCGCAGTTGTGACCCACGGC
>CAOJND010000105.1 GCA_948439445.1 uncultured Eubacteriales bacterium
CATGACCTTTTCTCCATATTGAGCTTCTTTTGCCTCATAGGTTTTCAACGCCAGGTCATAGATATCCTGGCTCACCTGCTCTTGGGTCAAGCTCTGGGGATTTTCAGGGGCATAGGCGCCCTTGGGGAAATAAACTCCTTCAAAGTGGGGCAGTAGCGTAGAAAGATCTATGGTGCCGCCATTTTCGCTTCCGGCGGTGATCACATTGGAATCCACCACCGCCCGCAGCATGGTTAACATATTTTCCCGCAAATCTTCTCCGTCCAGCACCTTCTGCCGCTGGGCATAGATTACCTCACGCTGGGTGTTCATCACATCGTCGTATTCCAACACGTGCTTTCGAGACTGGAAGTTCCGGCTTTCTACCGTACGCTGGGCATTTTCCACCGCATTGGTCAGAATCTTCTGATCGATTGGCGTATCCTCGTCCAGGCCCAGGGCGTCCATCATGCCCATCACCCGGTCGGTGGCAAACAGCCGCATCAGATCATCTTGCATACTCAGGAAGAACCGGCTTTCACCGGGGTCACCCTGCCGCCCAGAACGGCCACGAAGCTGGTTGTCGATCCGGCGGGACTCATGCCGCTCGGTGCCGATGATATACAGGCCTCCGGCCTGCCGAACCCGCTCTGCCTCGTCGGCAATCTGTGCCTTAAACTGCTGCAACAGTTGTTCATACTGCTGCCGCACCGCCAGGATCTGGGGATCGTCGGTTTCTGCATAGGAATTGGCCTCTTGCAGCAGTTCCTCTGGCAGATCCTGCTTGCGCAGCTCGTTCATAGCCATATATTCGGCGTTGCCGCCAAGCATAATATCGGTACCACGGCCAGCCATATTGGTGGCAATGGTGACTGCCCCGAAGTGACCGGCCTGGGCTACGATCTGAGCTTCCATCTCGTGGTACTTGGCGTTAAGCACATGGTGGGCAATGCCCTCACGTTTGAGCAGCTTGCTAAGAATTTCACTTTTTTCAATGGAGACGGTACCCACCAGCACCGGCTGGCCCTTGGCATGGCACTGCTTAACCTGTTCGATGATGGCCCGGTATTTGCCAGCCTCCGTCTTGTAAACGGCGTCGGTGTGATCCTTCCGAATCACTGGCCGGTTGGTGGGGATTTCCACCACGTCCAGGGAGTAAATGGTGTTGAATTCCTCCTCCTCGGTCAGCGCGGTACCGGTCATACCGGACAGCTTGTCATAGAGCCGGAAGAAATTCTGGAAGGTGATGGTGGCCAGGGTCTTGCTTTCACCGGCTACGGTGACACCCTCCTTGGCCTCAATGGCCTGGTGCAGGCCTTCATTGTACCGCCGGCCATACATCAGACGGCCGGTGAATTCGTCTACAATAATGATCTGGCCGTCTTTTATCACATAGTCGATGTCCTTGCGCATCAAGCCCCGGGCCTTCATGGCCTGATTCAAATGATGGGACAAGGTGGTGTTCTCCGGATCAGCCAGATTTTCTACGCCAAAATATTTTTCCGCTTTTGCAATGCCCTCGGCGGTCAGGGAGACGGTACGAGATTTTTCATCTGCGAAATAATCGCAGTCGTAGTTATCCTGTACCTCTTTTTCATCGGTTTTAGCAAAGACCTTCCGCCGCAGGGTGGACACAAAGAAGTCCGCCATCTCGTAAAGCTTGGTGGAGTCCTCCCCCTTGCCGGAGATGATCAGAGGCGTTCTAGCTTCGTCGATCAGGATGGAGTCCACCTCGTCCACGATGGCGAAAGCGTGTCCCCGTTGCACCAGCTCGGATTTATAGATTGCCATATTATCCCGCAGATAGTCGAAGCCCAACTCATTGTTGGTACAATAGGTAATATCGGCGGCATAGGATTCCCGGCGCTGTGCTGGCGTCATACCAGGGATGATTAGCCCCACAGTCAAGCCCATGTAGCGGTAGACTTTACCCATCCATTCCGAGTCGCGCTTGGCCAGGTATTCATTCACGGTGACCACATGAACGCCACGACCGTTTAGCGCGTTGAGATAACAGGGAAGAATGGCCATCAGGGTTTTACCCTCGCCGGTTTTCATCTCTGCGATTCGGCCCTGATGCAGCACAATGCCGCCGATCAGCTGTACCGGATAGGGACGCATGCCCAACACCCGGTCCGCAGCCTCTCGGACAGCGGCAAAGGCCTCAGGCAAAAGCTCATCCAGCGTTTCTCCCTGAGCCAAACGGGCCTTAAATTTGGCAGTCTGACCCCGAAGTTCCTCTTCGGACATGGCGCGAAACTGGTCCTCCAAGGCCAAGATTTTGTTTACAGTAGGTTGAATCCGCTTGACCTCACGCTCAGAGCGGGTTCCAAAAAATTTTGAAATTAGTCCCATAGTTTTGGATTCTCCTTTGGGTGGCCCTTGAGAATGGACACACCAAACCAATTTACACCATTATAGCACACTCTTCCCAAAAATCCTAGTATTATTTGTGAACAATTCTATTTTCCTTTGGCTCTAATTAGATGCATTTGATCATTTTCGGCTTGAGAAACCCGATAGGTGGACAAACCACTGCTTCCAAAGGGCCATGGCTGGCCGGTACAAAATCCATTTCGTGCGAAAGGATCGGTGATCAGGTATATTGAGGCCTGGTTTTGAATATGCTGCTTTGCAAGGAGGTGAGGACCATGGCGGAGGAACGAGGACAGATGCCGCATAAGCTGACGCTGGAGGAGCGAAAAAAACTGACGGTGACCGGGGTCACCGAGGTGGTTAGCTTTGATGAGACAGCGGTGATGCTGCGAACGGATATGGGAACACTGTTGGTCCAGGGCAGGGATCTTCAGCTAAAAACGCTATCGCTGGACGGCGGCCAGATGGCGGTAGACGGCACAGTTACCGCGCTGGTTTATGAAGAGCCAAGGCAGAACGGCGGCTGGGTTCGCCGGTTGTTCGGATGATCGCACCTGCCCAGGCGGCAGGATGGTTTGGCATGGCCTGCCTGCTGGGAGTGGCGCTGGGGCTATGGTATGGTTTCCTCAGGCCTCTGCGTCCCCATTGGACAGCCTTGGCGGATGGGATGTTCGCCTTAGGGGCGGTTCTGACGGTATTGTATTTGGGCTTTGACGTGTGCGACGGTGATCTGCGGCTGGCGTGTATGGCTGGCCTGCCCCTGGGCGCGTTTTCTTTCGATCGGACTCTTGGACGGCTACTGCGACCGGTTTTCCAGAGCTTTTGGAGGGCTATGGCTTTGCTTGGCAAGGCGATTTTGGTTCCGGGAGGGCTAATTTTAAAAAAAATTGAGTTTTTTTTAAATTTCCTCTTTGCAACCGGGAAAAAATGGGTTACAATAAAAAAGAATCATCGCCGTCCGAGAAAACGGCGTTTCGGAGGAACGGTAAATGGAAAATCAAACCGGCATGCAGGGACGAGTCAGGTTCATTCGCTGCAAGGCCAGTATGCTGACCAAGATTGTAGTTTTGACGGCGCTGGTGTTATCTATTACGGCGATTTTCACCCTGTTGGGGCGCCGTCGGGATCTGCTGGAGCAGACCGCTCTGCTGGAACGGCAGGCCGAGACCGTCGCCGCCGAAAATCAACGGCTGGAGCAGGACATCGATCAGCTGGACACGCCTGAGAATTTCCGGAAGATTGCCCAGGAGGAGTTGGGATTGGTGGATCCCGGAGTCGTTGTATTTACCCCGCAGCCACAGGAATAAGATTGTAGAGGGAAAGTGGAGGAAACAAAGCAAGCATGGAGCTAACCGTTGGAGCCATTGTAGAGGGAAAAGTCAAGTCAATTACCAATTTCGGCGCATTCATTTCGCTGCCGGACAACAAAACGGGCATGGTACATATTTCTGAGGTGGCCAATGCCTATGTCAGTGATATCCGCCAGTATCTCACCGAGGGGCAAGAGGTAAAGGTGGTGGTGATTGCCATGGAGGGGACCAAGATCAATCTCTCCATGAAACGGCTGGAGGCGAAGCCCCAGCAGGAGAATCATCACGGAGCCGGGCAGAGCCGGGGCCGTTCTCCGGGTGCATCCGGTGGCCGTCCGGCTCGGAATTCCGCCGCCCCGGTGCAGCCTGCTGCGCCGAAAACTGCCGATCAGCTTTTCGAAGAGCGGTTGAAGCAGTTTATGAACGAATCGGATAGCAAGATTTCCTCCATCCGGCAATATTCGGATCATCGCACCAAAAGCCGCAGGCGCTGATTTGGGGCGAAAGAGGGGTGCCCATTGAGAACAACGGTAATCACCGGCGGCTCCCGGGGAATCGGCGCGGCTGCGGTAGAGTTGTTTGCCCGGCAGGGAGACCGGGTGTGGTTTTTATATGAAAAAGACCATGCCAGCGCGGAGGAAGTGGCTCGGCGCACCGGCGCCAGGGCTATCTGTGCCGATGTGGCGGATCAAGGCGCGGTAGAGGCGGCGTTTGCCCAGATCGGTCCGGTGGATGTTTTGATCTGTAACGCTGGGATCTGTCACTATGGGCTGCTGCGCACCGTGACCAGCGCCCAGTGGGACCGGCTGTTCGCGGTAAATGTCAAAGGAATTTATCACTGTGTCAACGCCGCGTTGCCTGCTTTCTTGCAAAAGCAGCGGGGCTGTATTATCACGGTCAGTTCCATGTGGGGCCAGGTAGGCGCTTCCTGTGAGGCCGCCTATTCCGCTACCAAGGCGGCGGTGTTGGGGCTGACAAAGGCCCTGGCAAAAGAGCTTGGCCCCTCTGGGATCCGGGTCAACGCCGTGGCGCCTGGGGTGATTCTGACGGATATGTGCGCCGGCTTGGAGCCGGCGGTGCTGGAGGGCCTGGCGGAAGAGACGCCTATGGGCAGAAACGGCACGCCCCAGGACGTGGCCCAGGCGATGCGCTACCTGGCAGAGGCGGAATTTTTAACCGGACAAATTTTGCCGGTGAACGGTGGATTTGTCATTACTTGATTGTACGGAGGAAGCTATGAAAATTGCAATCGGATGTGACCATGGAGCTTTGGAGCTAAAACACGCAGTGGTAGCGCACCTGGAGGAAAAAGGATATCAGGTGATGGATTTTGGCACCCAGACGGCAGACAGCTGCGATTATCCGGATTTTGCAACGGCAGCGGCCAGAGCGGTGGCCGACGGTACCTGTGACCGGGGAATTGTGATGTGTACCACTGGCATCGGCGTGTCCATCACGGCGAATAAGGTGAAGGGAATTCGTTGCGCCCTGCTGGCGGACACGCTGTCGGCGGAGCTGACTCGGTTGCACAACGATACCAATATGATGGCTTTAGGCGCTGCAGTGGTAGGACCCATGCTGGCGCTGCGGATTGTGGATGTGTGGCTGGAAACTCAATTCTCCGGTGGGGAGCGGCATCAGCGGCGTGTGGATAAAATGATGGCGCTGGAAAACGAGATATGATTTTAAAATTTGTGCTTATGCGCTTCTGACCAGAGGTGCATAAGCATAAATTATAGCTTGACAAAGAAGTATCGCGCAATTCGTCGCCTACAGGCGATAAAAGGGTCGAACTATTTTCTTTGCGATATGTGTGTAGCAGAAAATACTTTTCAGACAGCAGCCCCTTTGTCGAAAGCCCCAAACGGTTTTTCGACAGTCTGAAATTGATTTTATAGAGAGAAATTTGGGGGTACAAGTATGCCAGGACATTCATTTCATTTAAACCCGGAGACACGCTGTGGGTATCCGGTGGATGCAAAGACAAAAAAACTGTGGGCTGTGGAGCTGGATTTGTTCCGCCAGCTGAAGCGGATCTGTGAAAAGCACCAGATTTCCTATTATGCCGGAGCGGGCACCCTACTGGGCGCGGTACGGCACCAGGGATTTATCCCCTGGGACGATGATATGGATATCCTTATGTTGGCGAAGGACTATGAACGGTTCTGCCAGGTGGCGCCCCAGGAGTTGTCGGAGCCCTATTTTTTCCAGCACTATACCACCCAAGCGGGG
>CAOJND010000106.1 GCA_948439445.1 uncultured Eubacteriales bacterium
GCGGCAGTGGTATTGTCCTGGCTGTCCGGTCTGGCGGCGGCTTATACGGGCCATCGTTCCCAGTTGGGGCAGCAGACCGCTGGGGAAATCCTGGGCCTACGCTACCATTTGAGTCATGTCAGTCCGCAGAAGCTGCACCGAATTCTGCACTGGAATCCAAATTATTTCTATGATTTGGCCCCATACGCACTGGCGTTAGGGGTTGACCGGCGATTTGCCCGCAGTATGGGGCAAGACCATCTGCCGCCCTGCGGTTGGTTTATTACAGAGCTGGATACGCCGCGATCTGCAGAAGAATGGTTCCAGCTGCTACGTCAGGCGGTGGATACCATGAATCAGAACGATCGCCGCTTTTTCCGGCAACGGTTTTCCCGCCGGCGGTAACGGAGCATTTCGTATAGGGGCCTTTCTATTCGCTTTGTGTTTCAAACACAGATACATCCATTGTTGTGTAACACAGTTACCCAGTCTGGGAACGCACAATAAAAAAGGAGCATTCCGGACACTTGGGATGCTCCTTTTTAAGGTTGTGAATCAGGTGCGGACAATTTGGTGTGGGTAGCTCTTTGAATTGTGGCAAAATGGAGGGATATATATGCTGGAAATGGTAAAGGGCTGTAAAGTTTCGGGGGATTATCTTCTTTCCGAGCAACGGGAAGAATAGCCAATTGCCAAGGGGATTTCGTTTGTTTGAGGGTGGCCGAGTTGTCTTTTAGGTATAAGTGGGAAGATGTAGTAGTTGCAATGTAAAAGGCTATGGAATTTTCTCCTGGCAAATTGGCACTATTATGGGACTTAACCACCGGATACTAATTTGGACAGACTGTTCCTGCCAACGATGTAAATGCGCTTTCGCCTCATTTACTGAGTAGTAAGGGAAAGAGAAAAAGGGGCAAGGACCTGCCCTTCGTGTTCAATAAAGGGGCGCACAGATTCATCTGTGTTCCCAGAACAAAGCATCGATTGTCTGGCGATGCTAGTTGCCGGATTTTCTTAGGAGAGAAATGTTGAAACAGGGGGAGTTGTGGTGTTTCAGGGGATGGATGCATTTGAAAAGACCTTTGGGAGAAGGCCTAGCCACCGTTTTACAGCGCCGGGCCGGACAGAGCTCGGGGGAAACCATACCGACCATCAACATGGACGGGTGTTGGCCGCGGCGGTAAATTTGGAAAGTGTCGCATATGTGGCGAAAAATGGTACGGATTGGGTTCGAGTACAGTCTGAGGGGTTTGCCAGGTGTGAGATTTCTCTAAAGGATTTGGCTGTCCATCCGGATGAATTTGGCACAACAAAAGCGCTGATTCGCGGCATGGCGGCGCAATTTGTAAAACAGGGCCATCGAATTAGTGGATTTGACGCTTATATCACTTCTTCCGTGCTTCCCGGCAGCGGACTGTCCAGTTCGGCAGCGTTTGAAGTGTTGTTAGGTGCTATTTTCAACGACATGTTTGCCTGCGGCCAGACAAAAGCTGAAATTGCCAGATTTGGCCAGTATGCGGAAAACACCTATTTTGGCAAGCCCTGCGGCTTGATGGATCAAATGGCCTGCGCCATGGGAAATGTGATTGCCATCGACTTTCAAGATCCGGCGGAGCCAGCAATTACAACGGTGGATTTTGATTTTTCTACCTGCGGCTATGCGCTTTGTTTAATTGATTCCGGTGCAGATCATGCCGGCTTGACAGAGGAATATGCGGCCATTCCCCAGGAACTGAAGACGATCAGCGCTCTATTCGGCAAGAAATTTCTACGGGATGTTCCAGAGCAGGCGTTTTACAATTGTTTGCCCCAGGTGCGTAAGGCGGCTGGAGACCGGGCCGTCCTGAGAGCCATGCATGTCTATGAGGACAACCGGCGTGTGGCCGCCCAGGTGCAGGCGCTGGAGCACGGGGACTTTCATACGTTTTTGCGCCTAGTGCGATCTTCAGGCAGGTCTTCTTGGATGTGCCTGCAAAATGTCATTCCCCTGGGTGCAATTGGTTGCCAGGAGACAGCCTTTGCGCTGGCTTTGACGAAGAAACTGCTGGGAGGACAGGGCGCATGCCGGGTTCACGGCGGCGGTTTTGCCGGAACAATTCAGGCATTTGTCCCCAATGACCGGTTTGAGGATTTTCAGAAGCGTCTTGAGGCGGTGCTGGGTATGGGGAGCTGCCATGTGATGTCCATCCGAAAGGTTGGCAGCACGATGGAAATCCTGTAATAGATGCAGTTAAAAGGAAATGTGGCGGAAAATCTGCCAAAAAAGCAAATTATCCCTTGACAATTTGGGAAGAATCGCCTACAATAGTTGGGTCTGCGATGCAGACATATCCTTGCTCCCGGCAGACGACCGGGGGCCTCATGTCCAAGAGGAGGTGCAAACAACATGGCTAAGATCACTGGTAAGTACGAAGTGCTCTACATCATCGACCCTGCCCAGGGCGAGGAGGGCATCGCCGCACTTGTGGAAAAGTTCAAGGCAATGGTGGAGGAAGAGGGTACTCTGTCCAACATTGACGAGTGGGGCAAGCGTCGGCTGGCCTATCCGGTCAACGATCTGACAGAGGGTTACTATGTCCTGATGAACTTCGAGACCAAGCCCGAGTTCCCCGCGGAGCTGGAGCGTGTTATGAAGATCACGGACGGCGTTCTGCGTTGCCTGACCACTGCGGTGGAAGAGTAAGGGGGCTGCGCATGCTCAACCATATTGTCATCATGGGTCGTCTGACCCGTGACCCGGAGCTGCGCCGTACCGGTAGCGGCATCGCTGTGGCCAGCTTCTCGCTGGCTGTGGATCGGGACTTCGCGCCCCGGGACGGCGGCGAACGGGAAACTGATTTCATCGACTGCGTCGCTTGGCGGCAAACTGGGGAGTTCGTCTCTAAGTATTTCACCAAGGGCCGTATGGCGGTGGTATCCGGCCGGCTGCAAATTCGCAACTGGACCGATAAGGACGGGAATAAACGCCGTACTGCGGAAGTCATCGCGGATAACGTCTACTTTGGCGACAGCAAGCGTGATGCGGACAACGGCGGTTCTTATGGCGGTAGCAGCTATAGCGGCAACAGTTATGGCGGCGGTCAGAGCAGTGGCTTTGGCGGCAGTTACGCCACACCGTCGCCCACTGGCGGCTATGCAGCCCCGGCCAGCACACCAGCTCCTGCGTCCAACGATTTCGCAATGCTGGATGATGACGACGCATCCCTGCCCTTCTAATTTGATTTTTTCACAACGTATTTACGAAGGAGGATTCCCATGGCTAATGAACAGCGTGTTCGTCCTCGCAAGCGCAAGAAAGTATGCGCTTTCTGCGTGGACAAGGTGACCAGCATTGACTATAAGGACACCGCGAAGCTTCGCCGTTATCTGTCCGAGCGCGGCAAGATTCTGCCTCGCCGTACCACCGGTACCTGCGCGGCACACCAGCGCGACCTGACTACCGCCATTAAGCGCGCCCGTCAGATTGCTCTGCTGCCTTATGTTGCTGATTAACACATGATAATTGAAAAGGGCTGCCTCGGTCCGCGTTTTTGCGGCGTGAGGCGGCCCTTTTGGCGTTTTATTTTGCGGCTGGGCTGTATAAACAATTGGGTTTCTATTGATATACTGCAGTGGTTTCCGTTGCCATTTGTTCTTGCGTTTTAAAAGCGGGTGTGGTAAAATGTTAAAAATAGGAATTGAATTTGTGCCGCTTTGGCATGTGGACGAGAAAGGGGCGGTTCCCATGGAACAGATCACACAACCAAAAAAAAGAATGCTCTCCGGTATTAAGCCCTCCGGAGATTTAACGTTGGGTAGCTATTTGGGGGCGATTCGGAACTGGAAGGGCCGGGAGGATAGCTTTGACTGCTTCTATTTCATGGCAGATCTGCATGCCATCACGGTTCGGCAGGATCCGGCGGCCCTGCGGCGGCGCACCATCGAGCAGCTGGCGCAGTATATTGCCTGCGGATTGGATCCGGAGAAGAATACCCTGTTCATTCAAAGTCATGTCCACCAGCATGCCGAGCTTGGCTGGGTGTTGGACTGCTATACCATGTTCGGGGAGCTGTCCCGGATGACCCAGTTTAAGGATAAAAGCGCCAAAAATGCCGACAATATCAACGGCGGTCTTTTCACCTATCCCAGCCTGATGGCGGCGGATATTCTGCTGTATCAGCCGGACTATGTGCCGGTTGGAGAGGATCAGAAGCAGCATGTGGAGCTATGTCACGCAGTGGCCCGGCGATTCAACGGAATCTATGGAGAAGTGTTCAAGCTGCCAGAACCATTTGTGCCGAAGGTGGGGGCGAGAATCATGAGCCTGACCAATCCCTCTGCCAAAATGTCCAAATCAGAGGCAGAGGACACCGGTCGGGTGCTGCTAATGGACAGCCCGGAGGTGATTATGCGGCAGTTTAAGCGGGCGGTTACCGATTCCGATACATTGGTGCATTTTGACCGAGAGAAGAAACCTGGCGTATCCAATCTGATGACCATTTATGCTGCCTGCACTGAAAAGAGCCATGAGCAAATTGAGCAGGAGTTTGCCGGCCAGGGTTATGGCGCATTTAAAACCGCCGTGGGAGAAGCGGTGGTGGAGACGCTGCGGCCCATTCGGGAGGAAGCGCTTAGATTGATGAAGGATAAGGCCTATCTGGAAAGTGTGTATCAGACTGGCGCCCAAAAGGCCTCCTATGTGGCAGAAAAAACCCTACGGAAGGTCTACAAAAAGGTGGGCTTTGTGGCGCGATAATAGGCTACAAAAGATAGATACGAGGTTATTCCATGGAAATTCTAATTTCGCTTCCATTTTGGGAGCGGTTGCTGTGTGCTCTAGGGGTTGCCTGTGTACTCTCCTTTACCACGACGCCGGCAGTCAAGAAGATGGCGTATCGGGTAGGCGCTGTGGATGTACCAAAAGATGGACGGCGTATGCACGACACGCCCATTCCACGGCTTGGCGGGCTGGCAATCGCCATGGCCTTCCTTTTTTCTACGCTGCTGTTTGTGCCGGTGAACGATCAAATGCAGGGAATGCTCCTGGGTGCAATCTTGATCGTGATTTTGGGCGTGTTGGACGACAGCCTGACGCTAAAGGCCATGCCAAAGCTGCTGGTGCAGATTATTGCGGCGGCGATTGCGGTAAAGCATGGTTGCGCCATTCGATATCTGACCAATCCGTTTTCTTCAAATCCAGGGGCCTGTATCGATTTGGGATTGCTGTCGATTCCCGTGACCATTTTATGGATTGTCACCATTACCAACGCTGTGAATTTTATCGACGGTTTAGACGGCTTGGCGGTGGGGGTGTCCTCCATTTCCTCACTTACCATGCTGGTGATTGCCTTGCTGGTGGCGGAGGACCATGTAGCTATTGTGATGGCGGCGCTGCTTGGTAGCTGCTTGGGCTTTATTCCCTACAATCTTAATCCGGCAAAAATTTTTATGGGGGACACAGGTGCTACATTTTTGGGCTATCTTCTGGCTGTTATGTCCGTTCAGGGGATGTTTAAGCTCTATGCGGTGATCTCCTTTGCAGTTCCATTTTTGATTTTGGGAATTCCCATTTTTGACATTTGCTTTGCGGTGGTACGCCGTCTGGCCAGAAAACAGAGTCCTTTTCATGCGGACCGGGGACATATTCATCACCGGCTAATTGATATGGGCTTTTCCCAGAAACAAACGGTGGCGATTACGTACATTTTAACTGGAATTCTTGGGCTGGCGGCGGTTCTACTGACTACCTCCGGGGAAATTAAGACCTTGATTCTGATTGGTACCATTATTGTGGTCGGTGCTTTGGGAATTTTGGTCATTTTCCGCCGGGAGAGCCATGCTGACAGCAGAAAGAAAGAGCATCATGAAACAGATTAAGGTCTTGTCCATTTTTGGCACC
>CAOJND010000107.1 GCA_948439445.1 uncultured Eubacteriales bacterium
CAAGAATATGGGTTCCATTGAACAGATTCTGTCCCAGCTCCCCGGGGGCGCGAATTTGAAAAACGTTGAGCTGGACGAAAACGCCATGTCCCGCACGGAGGCGATTATCCTGTCCATGACCCCCAAGGAGCGAGAGAATCCCAGCATTATTGGGGCCAGCCGGAAAAAGCGGATTGCCGCCGGCTCCGGCGTGCGGGTGGAGGATGTGAATCGGCTCCTGAAATCCTTTGAGCAGATGCGCACCCTGATGCGCCGGTTTTCCGGTCCAGGCGCTGGGAAGAAGATGAAACGTGCCCGGGGAATGGGCGGTTTCAGCGGACTGCCCGGCATGTAATTTCAATCGCAAAAGGCAGATTGCTTTGCGAGATACAAACAAATGATATTTTGGAGGTGAATACCCATGGTAAAGATCAGACTGAGAAGAATGGGCGCGAAGAAGGCTCCCTATTACCGGATCGTGGTTGCGGACTCCCGCTCTCCCCGGGATGGCCGTTGCATTGAGGAGATTGGCACCTACAATCCCCTGACCGAGCCGGCAACCGTTACGGTGGACGCGGAGAAGGCCCAGACTTGGATTAAGAATGGCGCCCAGCCCACGGATACCGTTCGCGGCCTGCTGAAAAAGGCCGGTGTTCTGTAAGAGCGCGCAAGGAGAAACGCGATGAAAGAACTTTTGCTGTATATGGCAAAGAGCCTAGTCGATACGCCGGAAGCGGTTTCCGTGGAGGAGATCGACGGCGAAGAGGGCAAGATTTTGGAGCTTCGGGTTGCCTCCGAGGACATGGGCAAGGTGATTGGCCGTCAGGGCCGGATCGCCAAGGAGATCCGGACCATTGTCAAAACAGTTGCCCAGCGCACTGGCCAGCGGGTCAGCGTCGAAATTATGGATTGAATCGGATGTGCGTGGTTTTTACCACGCATTTTCCGTATCCGTACTGTGTTGTATTAAAGCGCCGCTCCACCAAAATAGGTGGAGCGGCGTAGATCGTGATTTTAATAAATTGTTTACTAGAGCGCCTCAAAGACAGCGCCAAGACTTTCGTTGATGACTAGATTGGCACAGCTGTCCAGCGGAGTCGCGTCCCGATTGATCAGCGCCAGCCGGTTTCCCCGGTAGTAGTGCAGCAATCCCGCCGCCGGGTAGACTGTCAGGCTGGTTCCTGCCACGATCAGAAGATCGGCGCTGCGAATGGCGCGAATGCTCTTTTCCAGCACGTCCGAATCCAAGGATTCCTCATACAATACCACATCTGGCTTGATGATGCCACCGCAGTCGCATTTTGGCACCCCGGCGCTATTTTTAATAAATTCCGCCGGGTAAAACTTGCGGCATTTGGTGCAGTAGTTTCGCAGGACGCTGCCATGCAGCTCATAGACCCGTTGACTGCCGGCCTTCTGGTGTAGGCCGTCAATATTTTGGGTGATCACCGCGTCCAGCTTGCCGGCGCGCTCCCACTGGGCCAGTTTGTTGTGGACGATGTTGGGGGAAAACCCCAGAGGAAGCATTTTCTCCCGGTAAAACCGGTAGAAATACGCGGGATTTTCTAAGAAAAAGCTGTGGCTGATGATGGATTCCGGCGGATAGTCAAAATGTTGGCTGTACAGACCGTCTGCGCTGCGAAAATCCGGAATGCCGGACTCGGTGCTGACGCCTGCGCCGCCAAAAAAGACCATATGGCGGCTCTCCTTGATCCATTGTTTTAATATTTCAAGCTGTTCCATGGTCCTGATCCTCCTGTTCCATTTCCCGCAGAAGCTTTTGATCCTCCTTGCCGGATAAGTCCAACGCCTGATACAGATCGGGACGGCGCTGCCGGGTCCTGCGCAGGGACATTTTGCGCCGCCATTTTGCCACATTGCCATGATTGCCGGAGAGCAGCACCGGAGGGACCTCCAGGCCGTGCCAGACAGCAGGGCGGCTGTACTGGGGATATTCCAGCAGGCCGTGGAAATGGCTTTCCTCTTCAAAGCACTCCGGATCGGCCAGTACCCCGGGCACCATCCGGCACACTGCGTCTGTCACCGCCATGGCGGCGATTTCACCGCCGGTCAGCACAAAATCCCCCAGGGATAGCTCCTCGTCCACGCATTCATCAATAAACCGTTGGTCAATTCCCTCGTAGTGACCGCAGACCAGAATTAAGTTTTCCAAACGGCTGAGCCGGATGGCGTCCGCCTGCCGAAAGGTGTGGCCGCAGGGGGAGAGAAAGATGGTGTGTACCGGACCGCCGACCTGGTCGCATATGGACTCCCAGCAGCGGTACAGCGGGTCCGCCTGCATAATAGCGCCCCGGCCGCCGCCATAGGGATAGTCATCCACCTGGCACTGCTTGCTGGCGGTATAATCCCGAATCTGATGGGTTTCAATTCGGATAAAACCCCGCTCCTGGGCGCGGCCCAAAATGCTCTCACACAATACATCGCCTACGGACTCCGGAAAAAGGGTCATAATGTCAATTCTCATCGCTGCGCATTCCCTCAATCAGAGCCACCTGCATCACATTTTGATCCAGATCCGTCTCTAAAATAAACTGCTTCACAGCCGGAATCATATATTCATATTGTCCCTTGACCACATAGACGGCATTGCCGGGAAGATCCAGAACCTGGGTGATCTCCCCGATGAATTCGCCCTTGTGGAACACCGTCATGCCGATTAGCTCCGCCGCGTAGATGTCCTCCACCGGTGCATCCGCCCGGTAGACCTCCACGGTCTTTCCTCGCAACGCCTGCCCGGCCTCCACCGTATCCACCCCCCGAAGTTTGAGCAGGTTACAGGTTTTTTGAATCCGGCAGTTCTCAATGACATAGTCGGTGCCATCGATCCGTACCCGGTGAAATCCGCAGAGAAATTCCGGCCCATCGGACCAGGGAAGCATTTTTACTTCCCCATGAACACCATGGGTAGAGACGATCTCACCGGCTTGTAAAAATACAAGTTTCATATGCTTTTCCTCCTTGCCCGAAAACGGCCCCGAAAATTGCTCCACAGCCGGAAGGACGTGGAGATGAGTAGAATCCCTACAGCCATGATACCGGCGATGGCAATGGTGTGGGTACCCTTTTCTGAAAAGCCTACCATATCCCCCCGTACCACGCTGTCCATGGTGTAATACACCCACGCACCAGGAATCAGCGGGAAAATGGAGACCACCAGATAGGAGATGGCCGGGTATTTCCGGATCCGGGCCAGGATTTCAGAATAGACAGCCGCAGCGGCGGAAGCCCAAAAATAGGCGGTGATATCATTGCCGCTTATATGCATTACCACCATATAGGTGCTCCAGGACAGAACGCCGCCTATGACACACAAAAGCACCCCTGGGCCATGAATATTAAACAGGATGGCAAAGCCGGTACAACCAATCAAGCAGCCGATGTTCAGAACCAGAGGACCATAGTCCACCAAGCCGCTTCCGACTGGCGCACCCCATAAAGAGGCGGAAAATTTCAGCGCCGCGCCGGTGCCCAAGGCAAGTGCGGCGGCGATCAAAAAGACCTGAACAATGCGAATCACACCGGAATTGGTGTCGCCATAGATGATGTCGCGCATGGCGTTTGTAAACAGAAGTCCGGGAACCAGAAGCATCAGCGCGCCGATGATGACGGCGTCAGCGTTATCCAAAAGCGGGGTATTGCATAAAAAATACGCTGGCAGGGCCATGAGAAACGCCGCCGCGATGGTGCGAAAAAAGCCGTTGGCCTTTAAGCTGTTCATCAGTCGGTCCACCAGGCCCACGATCAGACCGCACATGCCGCCCAAAAGGCTGTCTTTCAGGGTACCGCCAAAGAACAGGGTAAAGCCGCAGGCAGCGATGAAGTTTGCCAACATAGAAATGTATACAGAATAATGCCGGCGGCCACGGTCCGCATCTTGCAGCCACCGCATGGCTGTTTCCGGCTTGGGCGTTACCTGACAGACCAACCGGCTCAGGTTGCTGTAGCCCTCCACAGCGTCTAAATCATTGCCATGGTAGCCAATCCGCCGCATTCTGGTGATGGGACGGTTGTGATCCGCCTCAATGCTGACGGTGATACAGTTGGGAATGGCGAACACCTCGCCTTGGATGCCATAGGCGTCCATGATGCGATTGATGCTCTCCTCTACCCGGAACGTCTCGGCGCCGCTCATGGCCAGCCGGTAGCCCAGATCCGTGGCAAAGTCCAACAAAAGGTTATAATCCATACGGAGCCTCCGTTTGATGTATGGTTAAAATCAGCTGCGAATGAACAGAACCCCTAGGGTTCCCGGACCGCAGTGACAGGAAACTGTGCAGCCTGCCGTGGTCTCATCCACATGCTGGAACTGGCCATAGGCGGCCACCGCCTCCTGGACAGCGGCGGCGCAGGCGTCGGAAACGGGGGTATGGGTGATAAAAAGCCGGTCCCGCCGCAGATTCTCCCGGTTACAGAGCCGGTCCTTGACATAACTGGCCAGACATTTGGGATAGCTACCCCGATACTTTTTGACCACCTGCATTTGGCCGCCCCGTACCTCAATGCAGGGCTTTAGGTTTAGCAGATTGGCCCCCAGAGCGGCTGCGGCGGAGCAGCGCCCGCCTTTGACCATATAATCCAGCCGGTCCAACAGAAAGCTGGCCTCTACCTTGCCGGTCAGATCCCGCAGCTTGGAACAGATTTCCTCTGGCTCCAGCCCAGAGGCGGCTAGTTTACAGGCTTCCAACACCAGCAATCCCTGCCCAGTGGACAGATTTTGAGAATCTACAACATAGACGCCGTTGTATCTTTGAGCGGCCAGGCAGGCGTTTTGATAGCAGCTGGAGAACCCAGAACCAATGGTGATATGAATTACCGCGTCATGGGATTTTCGCTCCCGCTCAAACAACTCCTCATACTGCCCAATGCTGACGGCGGAGGTGGAGCAGAGTGCGCCCCCGGCGCGGACATGGGAGAAGATATCCTCCGGCGAGATATTCACGCCGTCCAAATAGGTCTGCTCGCCTTTTACCACGGTTAGCGGCGCCAGAGTGATATGAAATGCCTCTAACAGGGCCGTAGAGAGATCGCAAGTGCTGTCAGACGTGATTTTGATATCCATATCCAGGCTCTCCTTCTAAGCTTTTTTACATGGTACACCCAAAACAGTCCAAAAGTCAAGGGAAAATGAAAAAAAGAAGACGGTTGAAGAAAATTAGAATGAAATGGTAAAAGAAGTGGAAAAATCGACGGGATGTTGTTGATTTTTTCTACAGAATCCTGCATACTATGTTTTATCAGCACTTTTTTCATAAAAAGGAGACGGTGAACGAAGATGCGGACAGAATTTGAATACCCATCCTGTGGCGCGGGGAAAATCCACGGCTGCCGGTGGACGTCGGAGGAACCGCCTAGAGCGATTGTACAAATCGTCCATGGTCTGGCGGAGCATGTGCTACGATACGACGATTTTGCCAGGTATTTGAACCGGCGTGGTTACCTTGTGGTTGCAGAGGATCACATGGGGCATGGGAAGTCTATTGGTCCGGAGAGTCCCATGGGCTATTTTACCGGGGGTTGGTTTTGCGCGGTGGAGGACACCTGCCGTCTGCTCCGTCAGACGAAAGAACAATATCCCACGCTTCCCTATGTGCTGCTGGGCCACTCCATGGGTTCTTTTTTGGTGCGGACAATTTTAGCGAAATATCCAGAGCTGGCGCTAAGCGCGGTAATTCTCAGTGGCACCGGGTGGCAGCCCCGGGGGCTACTGCCCGGTGCGGCGGCGGTTTGCAACCGGATTTGCCAGATGACAGACCAGCGCAAGCCAAACGCCGCAT
>CAOJND010000108.1 GCA_948439445.1 uncultured Eubacteriales bacterium
AGAATGTGACCTCCCCGAAAGCGCGTTAGTCGATCATTATAAAACGTTGCGTCACACGGAGCAAAGCGGCGCGAAAATATCCTTCATCCACAGAACCATCTACGAATACTTTGTGGCAGACGCTATTGCGGCGCAACTTCGAGAAAAAGCCAGTGACGCCGACGCGAAAGAGCTGGTAGAGCTGCTGCGAGGCGGTAATCTGCCCGACTCCCTCAAAATTCGAGAATACGCCACCGCCAGGCTAGAGCATCTACTAAATTATGAGCAGAGGGAGGAACATTATCTTTCGTGGGAGCGGGCAATCTTTAGTCTACTGCGAACCGGGCCGCTGGACGGAATCAACCGTTTCAGTATGACCTATCCAGACAGGCTTCGGGAGGATTTCCTGTGTTTTCACAACCTTTTGGAGGCACTGCGACTGTTACGGCAGGTCTGCGAGTATAAAAAGTACATCGGAAAACAAATACCAGATGCCGTAGACCTATTTTCCTGCTATGCTCGCCTACCCGCCGCTTCGGGAACGCGTCTTTGTCTTTCCTTCTGTTGGCTAGAGCAGGCGAATTTGTCCGGGGCGAATTTGTCCGGGGCGAATTTGTCCGGGGCGTATTTGACCGGGGCGGATTTGGAAGGGGCGTATTTGACCAGGACGAATTTGAACGGGGCGTATTTGAACGGGGCGTATTTGAACGGGGCGGATTTGGAAGGGGCGGATTTGGAAGGGGCGGATTTGGAAGGGGCGGATTTGAACGGGGCGGATTTGAACGGGGCGGATTTGGAAGGGGCGGATTTGAACGGGGCGGATTTGATCGGGGCGGATTTGAACGGGGCGGATTTGATCGGGGCGGATTTGTCCGATGCATATTTGAACGGGGCAAGCTTTTATTCTGCGGACATCACCCCAAAGCTAGTACAGCAGCTCCGGAACGACTCATTTGAATCACTTATAATTCATCATCTTGAAGACCTCGACTATCGAACTTATTCCCGGGAGGAATTTTTTAAAGTTTTTGGTAAAAAACGCACACTTTTTGGAATGTCTGTGTCAAAAAAGGATTAGTCAAGATGATACACATAGCATGGGACGCTGCTCAGATTTGACTGAGCAGCGCCTCAATGTCTTTCGGTGTAAATTCATAGACTGTGTCGCAGAACTGGCACTCCACTGGGAAGGGTTTCCCTTCCTCCATAATCTGGGTCAACTCCTCCCGGCCCAGGCTGATGAGCGCCGCTGTGACCCGCTCCCGGGAGCAATAGCATTTATAGGACACCTCCGTGGTCTCCAAAAATACCACACCCAGATCGCCGCACACCGCCCCCAGAATATCCTCCGGGGTCATGCCCTGCTCCAGCATGGCCGTTACCGCCCCGGCCCGCTGAATCCCGGCCTCCAGCTTGTCCACAAGCTCCTCCGGCGCGCCGGGCAGTAACTGAATCAAATACCCCCCGGCCACCTGTACCTGCTGCTGCCGGTCCACCAGCACCCCCAAAGCGCATGCGGTGGGCACCTGCTCACTGCGGGCAAAGTAGGCCGTCACATCGTCGCCAATCTCTCCGGACACCAGCTCCGTGGAGCCAATATACGGCTCTTTCATCTGCAAGTCCCGGATCACCGTCAGAGTTCCCGCCGTTCCCACCGTGGCCCCCACGTCCAGCTTTCCCGGGTACTTCTCCACCAGAGGCACCACCGGGTTCGTTACATATCCCCGGACATTTCCCACAGCGTCGGACACGCACACAATGGTTCCAATGGGACCGCCGCCCTTGATTTGCAGGGTCATGGAGCCGTTGTCCACCTTCTGCATATTGCCCATCATGGAGGCCGCCGTCAGCGCCCGGCCAAAGGCCGCCGTGGCGTTGGCCGTGGAGCCTTGAATCTGCGCCCCCCGGCGCACCAATTCCCTGGAGCGAATGGCCACCACCTTTACAAAGCCGTCCATGGTCATGCCCCGAACCAAGTAATCCTTCATCGTATTCTTCCCTTTCTCGCCTTGAAATACATCCGCTGCTCCCCCAGCCCCGGGGGTTCCATCCGGCGGTCCCCATAGACCTGGATCCCTGTGAACCCCGCCTGGCGCAAATACTGCTCTAACTGCTCCCGGGTATAGGCGTACTCCCGGTGCTCCTCAAAGCTCCGCCGCCATACCCTGCCCTGGCGCTGAAACAGATCCATGCCATAGGCACAGATCTGGGTCGCCTCGTCAAATTCGCCCCGCCAGACGCAGTACACATCCTCGTCCTCATCCAAAAATACCTGGCCGTCCATGGCCCGCAACTTTTCCGGCGTGTTCACATCAAACACAAACACCCCGCCGGGGTTCAATGCCCGGTACACCCGCCGGATGGCCTCCTGGCAAAGGGCTGGCTCTGTAATATAATCCAGACTGTCCAAGGCGCACACCGCCACGTCCACCCCTCTGGGCAGGCACAGCCGCTCCAACCGCTGGTGGACAAAAAAAGGGGGATTGGGCAAGCTCTGGCACTTCTGCCAGGCCATGGCCAGCATCTGCTGGGACATGTCCACCCCCACCACCTTATAGCCCATACGCGCCAGAATTGCAGACACTGAGCCTGTGCCGCAGGCCAAATCTACAATTGTCCTTGGCCGCAGGCCCTCCTGCTCCCACAGCTGCCGGACGAAGGCCACCACAGCCTCATAGTCCACGTCGTTGGTTAAACGGTCGTAGGACGCCGCCAGCGCCTCATAAGCGCTCACAAATCCTCCTCCATCCGCTCCAGCACCAGCCGCAATCCGCCATCCTGGGACTGCAATGCCCGGCTGACCCGGCTGATGGTGGCGCTGCTGGCCCCAGTCTCCTGGACAATCCGGCTATATATCTTCCCCTGGTAGAGCATCTGCGCCACCTCAAGCCGCTGCCCCAGCGCACTCAGCTCCTGCACACTGCACAAATCCGACAGAAAACGCCGGCATTCCTCCTGCGTCCGCAGCTCCACCATGGCCGAAGCAAGCTGCTCCAGATAGGCCTGCGCCTGCACATATTGTCTCAATGGTTCGTCCTCCTATCCATCTTACAAAAAACATCCCGGGCAGATCGCCCGGGATGTTGCATCGCGCCACTTAGCGGTTAAACAGCTTGAAAATCTCGTCGATATCGCTGGAATCCACCATCTTCGGTGTTGCTACCGGGCGGCTCGTCTGGGTGGCTGCGGCAGTCTTGGGCGCGGCGGCGGCAGCCTTAGGCGCAGCGGGAGCCGCCTCCCCGGTGTCAAAACCGGTGGCGATCACAGTAACCCGCATTTCGTCCTCAAACTCATCAGAGGCAGTTGCGCCGAAGATGATATTTGCCTCCGGATTGGCAGCCTCCTGCACAATCCCAGCAGCGGTCTCCACATCGTCCAGGGTCAGCTCGTGAGAGCCGGTCACGTTCACCAGCACGCCGGTAGCGCCATTGATCGACGTCTCCAGCAGGGGGCTGGAAACAGCCTGCATGGCGGCCTGCTCCGCCTTCTCCCGGCCGGAAGCCACGCCTACGCCCATATGCGCCCGGCCAGCGTCGCGCATGATGGCGGAGACGTCCGCAAAGTCCAGATTGATAATCACCCGGTCGGAATAGCCAACCAACTCGAAAATCGAGGTTACAGCCTGCTTCAACACATCATCGGCAATGGCAAAAGCGTTGGCGAAGGTGATCTTCTGATCGGTCACATACTTCAGCCGGTCATTGGGGATGATAATTAGAGAATCCACCTTGCCAGACAGGGCAGCAATACCAGACTCTGCCTGACGCATCCGGTTGGCACCCTCAAATTTAAACGGTTTGGTTACAACACCCACTGTCAGAATTCCAGCTTCATGGGCCAGATCCGCCACAATAGGCGCCGCGCCGGTGCCGGTGCCGCCGCCCATACCGGCGGTAATGAACACCATGTCCGCGCCCTCTAGGACCTTGGTAATGGCCGCACGGGACTCCTCAGCGGATTTCTTGCCGATCTCGGGCTTGGAGCCTGCGCCCATACCGCCGGTCAGCTTCTCACCGATCTGCACTTTATTGGGGCATCTGGACTTGTTCAGATCCTGCTTGTCCGTATTCACAACCACGAAATCCACACCGTCTACGCCCACTTCAATCATGCGGTTGATGACATTATTGCCGGCGCCGCCGACACCAATCACCTTAATATTCACAACCCGCTCCTGGAATTTATCAGCCATACGCTCTCCTCCTATGTATGTTGTCACGGGGTCTTCACAACCCTGGTCAAAATGCCATTGTTCTTTCTATATTCTATCCCGAAAAATGAATTTGGTCAATAGAAATTCTCATTTTTCGTGAAAAAATTTGTAAAGAAAAGATGAAGCCTACGCTACCGGTGTAAAAATCACCTTTTCCGTACCCGAAAGCGTCACATCCAGAATACCGCTCTGGTAGGGCGCCAGTTGTTCCATCGCGCTACGGGCACAGGCAAGCTTATAATCCGCATTGGAGCCGTCTCCCAACAGGATTTCATATCTTCCGTCGTAGGAAAGGGTTAGATTGGCCGGGTCCGATAGATCCAAACTGGTCATATCCCCCAGAAAATCATTGCCCTCCAGGGCTTGCAACACATCCAGCGCCAATTCCAACCGGTTGGCCTCCGTTGCAACGGCAGCCTGTTCCCCGGCCACCGGATTGGTTAGCTGTACCCCATGCACCTGGGTATAAGACACCGTGTCTGAAGACGCAACCTGCTCTACCAATCTGCCCTGGGCCGTCATCAGCCACCAACCGCCAGCCTCTCCCTCCACCGCGTAGGTCACTGGGATCTCCCCGATCTGGATCATTACGGTATCCGGTAGCTTAATTCCCACCCGCACATTCTGTACGTAGGGAAGCGCCGTGGTAATTTTGCCACAAATTTTCGCTTTGCTCAGCGCGAAAAGGCTATCCCCCTGGGCAATGCCGGAGGCCTCCATCACCGTCCAGGGCTTGTACTTCTGCGCGCCGGAAACCGTGACGGTTTGCACCCGGAAAAACAGAGATACGCCAAAGGTCAACGCCGCCACCAGCACAACCGCCGTGGTCAGCCGGAGGACAAACCGGCTGAACTGGAAGGGCCTGGGTGGAATATAGACTACCTCTGGGATCTCTTCTTGTATCGGCTCCCGGCGGGAACGGCGAACCTGCTTTGGTGGGCGTGCCGTAGGCGCGCCATTGCGCCGCTGCGGCGGCCGAGACGCCGCTACGCCATCACGTCGCCTGGGTGGTGAGGCAACCATGCCGCCTTGTCTGTCAGACTGAGAACGACGCAACACCTGCCCAGCCGGCCGCGTGTCCTGGGCCGCCGGTCTTTTTCCTGGGTTCATTTTCCCATGAGACGGCGGCTGGGAACGGACGCCACCCCGGCCAGAGCGTCTGCCCGCCATCGCGTCCCCCTTAGCCTCATTTCTATTTTCATTCATAGGCTCCTCCTGATTGTGCCAGCGGCTACCCTACCGGGCACGACTGCTATCGCCGTTTTCCGGCCAATTCCTTTATAATATCGCAGATTTTTTCCGCAGAGTCAAGTACAACCGCACCCAAAAGAGCACTACGCATTTGCTTTTGTTTTGTCGGATCCTCCAAAATCGCCTTAGCCTTCTCCATTAGACGCTTTCCGGTGCAGTCCTGCTCTAAAATCATCACAGCTCCGCCCCGGTCCGCCAAAACCCGGGCATTTTTCTCCTGGTGATTGTCCGTCACATTGGGAGAGGGAATGATGATACAGGGCGTCCCAGACGCTCCAATTTCATTCAGGCTGGATGATCCGGCCCGGCTGATCCCCAGATCCGC
>CAOJND010000109.1 GCA_948439445.1 uncultured Eubacteriales bacterium
CCAGCAATCTGGCTCTGTTTCAAGACGGCCAGCAGATTGCCACCGGATGTCTCACTGTGGGAGGCCGCTTGCTGAAATTCACCCCGGATGGCACCGTGACCTATGTCTCCCCTGTATTGGAGGGACTCTGGTCCGTACCGGTGGGCGGTAAAGCCACCCAGCAGCAGGTAGAGGCGCTTGCCGGGACGCTGACCCAGGCGCTGGAGATGGCGGCAGGGCTTCGTCCAAAGACGCCGCTGCTGGAAAAGTTGATTACCAATCACACCGTTCCCCTTCCAGCGCAGCCGCTTGCCATCTCTTTCTCCGGTGGCGTGGCGGATTGTATCGAAACCAGCCGTCCATGGCTGGCCTTTGGGGATCTGGGGCCAATCCTGGGCCGCGCCATCCGCAATAGCCGCCTTTGCCAGGGCAACTACCGGCTGGGAGCGGAAACCATTCGCGCCACCGTGATCGGCGCGGGCTGTCACAGCGCCCAGCTGTCCGGCAGCACCATCTATCACCACAATTTGGCCCTTCCGTTAAAAAACCTGCCTGTGGCTACCCTGTCCGCCGGACAACAGGAGCAGCCTCCGGAAAAACTGGCGCAGGCGGTGGAACAGGCCGTCACCCTTGCCCAGGACGAGGCGCCGGATACGCCGGTGGTACTATCGCTGCCAGGCTTCTCCTCTCCCTCCTACGCGAAGGTCACAAATCTGGCCAGAGGATTGGCCCTTGGGTTCGGGAGGGTTCACACGCCTCCCATGATCGTCTTGGAACAAGATATGGCAAAGGCGCTGGGACAGGCGGTCTCACTTTTGCTACCGGACCGGCCCTGTCTGTGCATCGACCGGGTCCGGCTTTCTCCGGGGAGCTATTTGGACATCGGCGCACCGGTAGGCCCTGCCCTGCCTGTGGTGATTAAAACCCTGATTTTGTCGCAAGGAGGCATGGAATCATGAAATTAACCACGAAATTGTTGGGAAAAACCTACACATTTCGGGATATCAAAGAAGTCTTAGCCAAGGCCAACGAGATCAAAACCGGCGATCAGCTGGCAGGTCTGGCAGCCGAAACCGCCCAGGAGCGCGTTGCCGCCAAGGTGGTGCTGTCCGCTCTGACCCTGGGGGATCTGCGGGAACACCCCGCCGTTCCCTATGAAACCGACGAGGTGACCCGGATCATCCAGGATGATCTGAATGAGCCGGTGTTCCGCTCTATCCGGGGCTGGACCGTGGCGGAGCTGCGGGAATGGATTCTCTCGGAAACCACCTCCTGTGAGGATATCCGGAAAATCAGCCGGGGGCTGACCAGCGAAATGGTGGCGGCCGTGGCAAAGTTGATGAGCAACCTGGACCTGATCTACGCCGCCAGCAAAATCACCGTTACCGCCCACTGTAACACCACCATCGGCTTGCCGGGCACTTTGTCCTGCCGGCTCCAGCCCAACCACACCACCGACGATCCGGAGGGCATCACCGCCTCCGTCCTGGAGGGGCTGAGCTTTGGCGCAGGAGATGCGGTCATCGGTCTGAATCCCGTGACGGATTCTCCTGAACAGACCAAACGGATCCTGGAGCGATTCGCGGAAATCCGGGACCACTGGGGCATTCCCACCCAGACCTGTGTGCTGGCCCATGTGACCAACCAGATCAAAGCCGTCCGGGCAGGCGCTCCGGCGGATCTAATCTTCCAGTCCATCGCTGGAAGCCAGAAGGGCAACGAGGCCTTTGGCTTCTCTGCGGAAACCCTGGAGGAGGCCAGACAGCTACTCATGCGCGAAGGTACCGCCCAAGGACCCAACGTATTGTATTTTGAGACGGGTCAGGGCTCCGAGCTATCCTCCGACGCCCACTTTGACACCGACCAGGTGACCATGGAGGCCCGCTGCTATGGCTTTGCCCGGCACTTCTCCCCCTTCCTGGTCAATACCGTGGTGGGCTTTATCGGACCGGAATATCTCTATGACGCGCGGCAGGTCACCCGTGCCGGCTTAGAGGATCATTTTATGGGCAAGCTGTCCGGCCTACCCATGGGCTGCGACGCCTGCTATACCAATCACATGAAAGCGGACCAGAATGATATTGAAAGCCTGGCCGTCCAGCTGACCTTGGCGGGCTGCAACTATTTCATGGGCATTCCCCATGGTGACGATATCATGCTCAACTATCAGACCACAGGCTTCCGGGAAACCGCCACCCTACGAGAACTGACGGGTAAGACTGCCATTCCCCCCTTCCAGCGCTGGCTGGAAAAAATGGGCTTTGTGGAAAATGGCCATCTGACCCCGAAGGCCGGCGACGGCTCCAGTCTGCTGTTTTAAGGAGGATCTGCGTGAATAAAGAAGCATTGACCGCCCTGGTGGCGGAGATTTTGGGGGAAATGGAATGCGATACCCAGTCCCCCATGGTAAAAGGCGGCGAATACCATCCCGCGAATCCTGGTCCTAAGCCAGCGCCGGAACCCCATTGCGATGGGGATTTTGTAGAGGATGTGTCCGAATTGGATCTGCGGAAGCTGTATCTGGTGGACAATCCCGCCGACGCAGAGGCATTTCGCCGGCTCAAGGCCAGAACCCCAGCCCGGCTTGGCGCAGGCCGTGCCGGTCCCAGATACAAAACCCTGACCATGCTCCGGTTCCGGGCAGACCACGCGGCAGCCCAGGACGCGGTGTTCAGCCAAATTCCCGAGGATTTTGCCAAAATTCATGGCTTAATCCCGGTGCAAACCAAGTGCAAGGATAAAGATCAATACCTGACCCGGCCGGATCTGGGCCGCCGGTTTGATGAGGCCACCGCCCAGCAGATCCGTTCTGCCCTGCCCCACGCACCCCGGATTCAGGTGGTAATTGGAGACGGTCTATCCTCCGCCGCCATTGCCGCCAATGCCATGGACTGCTTGCAGGCCATGGAGGCGGGCCTGAAAACCATGGGCATCCCCTTGGGTCCCACCCTGTTTGTCCGCTACTGCCGGGTAGGCGCAGGAGACGCGGTGGGCAGCATCACAGAATGCGACCTGGTCTGCGTTTTGGTGGGAGAGCGCCCCGGTTTGGTCACCGCACAGAGTATGTCCGCCTACCTCACCTATAAGCCCCGGATCGGCGCTTTGGAGTCCAGCCGCACGGTGGTTTCCAATATCCATGCCCAGGGCACCCCGGCGGTGGAGGCCGGCGCCCATATTGCGCAGCTGATGGCCACCATTTTGGAGCGAAAGGTGTCCGGCGTGGCGCTCCACCTGGAGGCGGGCGCATGATTCCGGTAAAGGTTCTCGCGGTGCAGTTTTTGCCCAACGCCAGCCCCTCTCTATGTCGGGCCTTGGGCGCTCCGGCGGACTGCCCCTCCCTGGCGATGCTGACCACGGACAGCGACGACCCCACCTATATCGCCCTGGACGAGGCCACAAAAGCCGCCCCGGTGGTAGTGAACTACGGCCGTAGCTTCTATGCCGGTGCCGGCAACGCCTCCACCCCCAATGCAGGCGAGGTCATTGGCATTTTGGCCGGACCAACTCCGGGAGACGTCAATAGCGGTATGGCGGCGGCGCTGGCCACCCTGGAACGGGTGGGCTTTGAGGAGGCAAACGGCGTGCCATATCTGGCCCATACTGTCAGCCGCACGGGAAGCTTCTTGGCAAAAGAGGCAGGCGTTCCCGAGGGCACGCCTCTGGCCTATCTGATCGCCCCGCCTTTGGAAGCCATGTACGCCATGGACGCCGCACTGAAAGCGGCAGATGTGACCCTGGTAAAATTATACGCGCCCCCCTCGGAAACCAATTTTGGCGGCGGACTTCTCTCCGGCACCCAATCCGCCTGTGAAGCAGCCTGTGAAGCTTTTGGGCAGGCTGTACGGCAGGTAGCACAGGCCCCCGGCGGCAACGCCACGCCTTAAAATAAGGAGACCAGATTTATGGAATTTGATAAGGATTTACGCGCCCGGCAGGAAGCCAGAGATCTGCTTCGTCAGGCGGAAAAGGCCCAGGTGCAGCTGGCCCATATGAGCCAGGAAAAGCTGGATGAAATCGTTCGGTCTGTGGCCACAGCCTTTGAACAGGCCGCCCAGGAACTGGCAGAGCTGGCATGCCGGGAGACGGGCTTCGGCAACGTCCCGGACAAAGTGGAAAAAAATCGTTTTGCGTCCAGCCGGGTCCTATCCGCTATTCAAGACATGAAAACCGTGGGCGTATTAAAAGAACTACCCCGGGAAAAGCTATGGGAGATCGGCGTCCCGGTTGGCGTTATCACCGCCATTGTGCCAAGCACCAATCCCACCTCTACCGTGTGCTACAAAGCCATGATCGCGTTAAAGTCCGGCAACTCCATCGTCTTTTCCCCCCATCCGAAGGCGGTGGGCTGTACCCTGCGAGCAGCGGAAATTGTTGCCAACGCCGCCCAGCGGGCAGGCGCGCCCAAAGGCAGCGTAGGCTGTCTATCCATCTGCACCATGGCGGCCACTCAGGAGCTGATGACCGCACCGGAAACCAAGCTGATTTTGGCCACCGGCGGTCCCGGAATGGTCAAAGCCGCTTACTCTTCCGGTAAACCCGCCATTGGTGTAGGCGCGGGCAACGGCCCGGCATACCTGCACCGTTCGGCGGATATTCCCCATGCGCTACGCTGCATTTTACGCTCGAAAACCTTTGACAATGGCACCGTCTGTGCCTCTGAGCAGAGCATTGTGGTAGAGCAGGCCATGGAGGCGCAAGTGCGGGCAGAAGCGAAAAAATTGGGCTATTACTTCCTATCCACAGAGGAAGCGGGAAAACTGGCGAAGATTCTCTTCCGGCCCGACGGCGCACTAAGTCCCGCTGTAGTGGGAAAAACCGCCCCCACCCTGGCAAAGCTGGCAGGTTTTACCGTCCCGGACAGTGCCAAAATCCTGGTGGCTCGGGAGCAAGAAGCTGGCCCCACCAGGCCCTATTCCCGGGAAAAACTGTGCCCGGTGCTGGCGTTTTTTGTGGAGCAGGATGAAAACACCGTCCTGCGTCGAGCGATTGAAGTGCTGGTGCACGAGGGCAGCGGCCACACCTTTGTGATGCATGCCACGGATGAGGATGTGATCCGCCGGTTTGCCAAGGAGATACCCGTATCCCGGTTTCTAGTGAACACTCCGGCGGCCCTGGGCGGCATTGGTGCGACCACCAATCTGTTCCCCGCAATGACCCTGGGCTGCGGCGCAGTGGGCGGCAGCAGCTCCTCCAACAATATCTCCCCGCTGGATCTGATTAACATCCGCCGGGTCGCCTGGGGCGTGGAGGAAGCCGCTCCGTGTGCAACAGTTTCAAAAACAACCGTAAATGAAGCGCTTCTGGAAGCATTGACCGCTCGGATTTTGGAGCGGCTGCAATAAGAAAGGATGGATAATATGAACACAAACGCATTGGGAATGATCGAAACAAAAGGCCTGGTCGGAGCTATTGAGGCAGCGGACGCCATGGTGAAAGCCGCTAACGTTCAACTGGTTGGCAAGGAACAAGTCGGCGGCGGCCTGGTTACCGTCATGGTACGAGGCGATGTGGGCGCAGTAAAGGCCGCCACGGATGCTGGCGCCGCAGCCGCAGAAAAGGTGGGCGAACTGGTCTCCGTCCACGTAATCCCCCGGCCGCACACTGAGGTGGACGTGATTTTGCCCCGGGGCCGCTCCAGCGTTGAGGAAGGCTAATGCTTTGTACGGAGGAAGTGGTACGGGCAAATCTGCGCAACCGAGATGGAAAACGGGTCTTTTATCTGTCTGCGGGAGATCAACTGACTCCC
>CAOJND010000110.1 GCA_948439445.1 uncultured Eubacteriales bacterium
TGCCAAGCTCCGGCAGCTCTTGGGCTAGCACATGCTCCACACCGGGATTTTGCAGCCCCACGGCGTTGAGCATTCCGCTGGGACATTCGGCAATGCGGGGTGTGGGATTGCCGAAGCGGGGGTGTAGGGTAGTACCTTTAAAAGAAAAGGTGCCCAAACAGTTGATATCATACAGCGAAGCGAATTCTTTGCCATAGCCGAAGGTGCCGGAGGCGGGGATTATAGGATTGTCCAAGGGAATCCCGCACAGCGTTACGCAGGTGTTCAAAAGAAGACCTCCTCTCGGTAAAATACAGGGCCGTCCTTGCAGACCCGCTTTGGCCCGGAGGCGGTTTGGATGGAGCAGCCCATGCAGGCGCCAAAGCCGCAGCCCATACGCTCTTCCATGCTGTACTGCCCCTGGGTGGAGACGACGGCTTCCATCGCCCGGAACATGGGCGCGGGGCCGCAGGCATAGAAATAGGTATAGGTCAATGTTTGCAGCACGTCGGTGACAAACCCCCGGGTACCTACGCTGCCGTCTGCGGTGGCGATGGAGACCGGAATGCCCAGACTGGCAAATTCCTCCGTCAGAAACAGCTCGTCGGCGCGATTAAACCCCAGCACCACCTGGGGGTGCTTGCCCTGGTCCAACAGGGATTTGGCCAGCGCATACAGAGGTGGAATGCCCACGCCGCCGCCCACCAGCACCGGCGCGTCCCCGGAAGGGGCGGTATCATAGCCGTTGCCCAGGCCGGTGAGCAGGTCCAGATGAGTTCCGACCGGCAGCTGGGAGAGGATTTGCGTTCCCTGGCCCACTACCTTATAAATAAGCGTCAGAGAATCCTTCGTATAATCACAGACTGAAATGGGGCGGCGCAGAAATTTTCCTGGGATCTCCAACTCTACAAATTGGCCGGGCCGGATGCCGGCAGTGTTGCCGGCCAGCTCCAGCCGGTAGACCAGGGGCGTCAGGGGGGTGTGCCGTAGGATGGTAAAATCTGTTTTTAACATGGCGGCACCTCAGATGCGGACGCTGACCGCCGCGTCAATGGTAGAGATGGTGAGCGTGGTCTCCTCCAGCACGTCTAGCAGTACCCGCACGGTATCCAAAGAGGTGAAAATTGCCACGTTATTTTCCACAGCGCACGAGCGCATGGTTCTGCCGTCGGTCAGCCCGTCCGCATCGGACAGATCCTGGGTGTTGATCACATAGTTCACATAGCCCGCCCGGATGGAATCCAGAATTTCCTCGCTACCCTGGCTGATCTTTCCCACGGCATGGGTACGGATGCCATGCTCCTTCAGGAACCGGGCGGTGCCGGGCGTGGCCTGGATGTTAAAGCCCATCTGATAGAACCGGCGGATCAGCGGTAGCGCTTCCTCCCGGTCGCCCTTGGCAATGGTGGCGAATACGGTGCCGTAGTTCACAATTCGCAGCCCAGAGGCCTGAAGCGCCTTATACAGCGCCCGGGTGAGCCGGTCGTCGTAGCCAATGGCCTCGCCGGTGGATTTCATCTCCGGGCTGAGGTAGGCGTCCAACCCCCGCAGCTTGGAGAAGGAGAAGGCGGGCACCTTCACATACCACCGCTGCCGCTCGGAAGGATACACGGTGGTGTAGCCCTGCTCTTTTAGGCTCTGGCCCAGAATGACCCTGGTGGCGATGTCCGCCAGGGAGTAGCCTGTGGATTTGGACAAAAACGGCACCGTCCGGGAGGAACGGGGATTGACTTCGATGATATAAACCCGCTCCTGCTTGTCCACGATGAATTGAATGTTGTACAGGCCAATGATCCCGATGCCCAGGCCCAATGCCTTGGTGTATTCCAAAATGGTGTCTTTCACCTTTTGGCTGATGGAGAAGCAGGGGTAGACGGAGATGGAATCTCCGGAGTGGATGCCGGTGCGCTCCACCAGCTCCATAATGCCGGGGCAGAACACGTCGGTACCGTCGCAGACCGCGTCCACCTCCACTTCCTTGCCCTGGATATAGCGGTCCACCAGCACCGGCTTGTCCACGTCGATTTCCACGGCGGTTTTCAGATAGTGGCGAAGCATATCCTCGTTGGCCACAATCTGCATGGCCCGTCCGCCCAGTACGAAGCTGGGGCGCAACAGCACCGGATAGCCGATGGCGGCGGCGGCAGTCACGCCGTCTTCAATATTGGTTACGGCCCGTCCCTGGGGCTGGGGAATGTTCAGCTCCAGCAGCAGCCGTTCAAAGGCATCCCGATTCTCCGCCCGGTCGATGGCGCCGCAGTCGGTACCGATGATTTTAACCCCCCGCTCCATCAGCGGCGCGGCGAGATTGATGGCGGTCTGACCACCTAAAGCGGCGACGACGCCCACAGGCTGCTCCAGCTCCAGAATGTTCATTACATCCTCCACGCACAGCGGCTCAAAGTAGAGCTTGTCGGAGGTGGTGTAGTCGGTGGACACGGTTTCCGGGTTGTTGTTGATGATGATGGCCTCGTATCCCTCTTTTCGGATGGTCATCACCGCGTGGACGGTGGAATAGTCGAATTCCACGCCCTGGCCAATGCGGATGGGTCCGGAGCCAAGGACCACGATTTTTTTCTTGTCGGAGACAATGGACTCGTTTTCCTCCTCGTAGGTGGAGTAGAAGTAGGGAATATAGCTGTCGAATTCCGAAGCGCAGGTATCGATCATTTTATAGACGGGGAACAGCTTCAGCTCCCGGCGCATTTCAAAGACCTGCAATTCTGTGGCGCCCCACAGCCGGGCAATGTAGCCGTCTGAGAAGCCCCAGCGCTTGGCCTCCCGCAGCTCCGCCTTGTCCCAGGGGGCGGCGCGGAGCGCTTCCTCCTGGCGGACGATGTTTTTAAGCTTGTTTAAATACAGCTCATCGATTTTGGTGACGGCGCAGATCCGCCCCAGGTCCATGCCCAAGCGGATCAGCTGGGTGATGGCGAAAATCCGGTCGTCGGTGCCCTCGCGGATGTAGTCCATCAGTGTGTCGGCGGACCAGGCGTCGAATTTGGGCATATACAGGTGATTCACCCCGATTTCTAGAGAGCGCACCGCTTTGAGCAGGCTCTCCTCGATGGTACGGCCGATGGCCATGACCTCGCCGGTGGCCTTCATCTGGGTGCCCAGATGGTTGTTGGCGGTGTAGAACTTGTCGAAGGGGAAGCGGGGCATTTTGGTGACCACATAATCCAGCGCCGGCTCGAAGGAAGCGGGGGTGTTGGCAATGCGGATCTCGTCCAGCGTCATGCCCACGGCGATCTTGGCGGATACCCGGGCGATGGGATAGCCGCTGGCCTTGGAGGCCAAGGCGGAGGACCGGGACACCCGGGGATTGACTTCGATGACATAGTACCGGAAGGACAGCGGGTCCAGAGCAAACTGGACGTTGCAGCCGCCTTCGATTTTCAAAGCCCGGATGATCCGCAGGGCGGCGTCCCGGAGCATGTGGTATTCCTTGTTGGTCAGAGTCTGGCTGGGACAGACCACAATGGAGTCACCGGTGTGGATGCCCACAGGATCCACATTTTCCATATTACAAATGGTGATGGCGGTATCGTTGGCGTCCCGGATCACCTCGTATTCAATCTCTTTGTAACCCTTGATGGATTTTTCCACCAGCACCTGGTGTACAGGGGACAGCCGCAGAGCATTGGTCATAATCTCCCGGAATTCCTGTTCGTTGTCCGCAAAACCGCCGCCGGTGCCGCCCAGGGTAAAGGCGGGGCGAAGTACCACGGGATAACCGATTTTGGCGGCGGAGGCCAAACCCTCCTCCATGGTGGTGGCGATTTCACTGGGCAGCACAGGCTCTCCCAGGGTTTCGCACAGCTGCTTGAATAGCTCCCGGTCCTCGGCCTGGGCGATGCTCTTAGGGGAGGTGCCCAGCAGCTCCACCCGGGTTTCCCGTAGGATACCGTGACGCTCCAGCTCGATGGCCAGATTCAGGCCCGTTTGCCCACCGATGCCGGGCAAAAGCGCGTCGGGCCGCTCGTAGCGGAGAATTTTGGAGACGTACTCCAGGGTCAGCGGTTCCATATAGACCTTGTCGGCAATGGCGGTGTCGGTCATGATGGTGGCGGGGTTGGAATTGCACAGCACCACCTCGTAGCCCTCTTCCCGTAGGGCCAGGCAGGCCTGGGTGCCGGCATAGTCAAATTCCGCCGCCTGGCCAATCACAATGGGGCCGGAGCCGATGACCAGGATTTTCTTTAAATCGGTACGTTTAGCCATGGCTGCGCGCCTCCTTCATAAAGTCAATGAATTGATCGAACAGATAGGCGCTGTCCTGGGGGCCAGGGGAGCTTTCCGGGTGATACTGGACGGAGAACACCCGGTCCCGCAGACAGCGCATCCCCTCAATGGTGTTGTCCAACAGATTGATATGGGTCGGTTCCAAGCCGGTGCCGTTGACGCTGTCCTCAATCACAGCAAAGGAGTGGTTTTGGGAGGTGATCTCAATTTTTCCGGTCTGTAAGTTTTTCACCGGATGATTCCCCCCCCGATGGCCGAATTTCATCTTTCGGATTTTTGCTCCATAGGCCAGACCGATCACCTGGTGGCCCAGGCAGATACCGAAAATGGGATACCGGCCCCGCAGGGCGCGTACCAACTCTACCACAGGCTGTACGTCTTGGGGATCTCCGGGGCCGTTGGACAGGAAGACGCCGTCCGGCCGCATCCCCTCAATCTCCTGGGCGGAGGTGTTCCAGGGCACCACCGTCACGTTGCAGCCCCGGTCCTTCAAAGAGCGGATGATATTCAGCTTGATCCCGCAGTCCACTGCCACCACAGAGTATTTCGCATCGGCGGTTCTGGAGTACCATTTTTTGGGGCTGCTCACCCGGGCCACCTGGTCATGGGGCAGATTGGTGCCCCGCAGCATGGCCATGGCCAGGTCATGGGGCGTGTTGACGTCGCAAATCAGTACCTTTCGGGTGCCGATGTCCCGAATGGAGCGAGTGAGTTTTCTGGTGTCCAACCCATAGATGCCGGGCACCTGGTATTCCTCCATGACCTCGGACAGGGTCTTGGTATAGCGGAAGTTGCTGGGAGAATCGTTGTATTCCCGAACAATCAGTCCGCCGATGGTGGGAATTTTGGTCTCATAATCCTCGTCAGCCATGCCGTAGTTGCCGATCAGCGGATAGGTCATCACCACCATCTGATCGGTGTAGCTGGGATCGGAGACAATCTCCTGATAGCCGGCCATGGAGGTATTAAAGACGATTTCGCAGACCCTGGCGCAGTCAGCGCCAAAGCCATAGCCGGGAAATTCCGCCCCGTCCTCTAGGACGAGCTTTTTGTTTTGTTCAGTTGCCATACAACATGTCCTCCTACAATGGTCATTCGGTTCTCTCCATAGACGGTCCAGCCGGCGAAGGGGGTCGCCCGGCCCTTGGATAAAAAGGTGTCCGGATCAATACGGCTACTCTTTTCCAGATCCCAAATTGAGTAGTCCTGCTGCCAGGGCAGACCAAAGCGCTGCCTTGGGGCATCCGCCATCAATTGTACCAGCCGTTCCAGGGAAAGCGTACCCGGCTTTACCAAATAGGTATACAGCAGTGGAAAGGCGGTCTCCAAACCTACCACACCCATAGCGCTGCCGGATAGTCCTTTTGCCTTCTCCTGTGCGCTGTGAGGGGCGTGATCTGTGGCAATCATATCGATGGTACCATCCAACAGGCCTTCTAACAGCGCTTCCCGGTCCTGGGCGGAGCGGACAGGCGGATTCATTTTAAACCGGCCGTCCTC
>CAOJND010000111.1 GCA_948439445.1 uncultured Eubacteriales bacterium
CAGAAGTGTCGCTGTTTGTCAATTTTTAATTCTGCATAAAAGAAGCGGAGGGCTATAACAGCTCCCCGCTTTAAAATATCTATCATGAAATTTTCCCCTTGACCATTTTCCAATTTCGTGCTATTTAAAATATAGGGACGCCCCTCGCTGTACGATTCCGACAGTGGGGGGCGTTTCGCCAGTGGTCTGGCATAGACCTTTTGACGCAGGCAAGACTATTCGTCTTCCTGAAATTTGAGAATGTCTCCAGCGTCGCAATTTAAAACCTCACAAATTGCGGCAAGCGTGGAAAAGCGGATGGCGGAAACCTTATTGTTTTTAATTTTCGACAGATTGACATTGGAAATGCCCACACGCGCCGCAAGCTCGTTCAGGGACATTTTGCGCTGCACCATCATGCGGTCCAATTGAAGCACGATTTTTCCCATGGTTTCTCTCCTATAAAAGCCCGTCTACATCCTGTTCCAGTTCTAGGCCGTGGGCAAAGACCTGCGTAAGGCATAGTACGACAAGCCCCATGGTCACGCCGTCGAAGCTGACGCTTGTCTCAACCGCGTCAATGCCGCAAACGAGGCGGATAATAACGCTCATCACAAGCCCGACAATGGGAATGGAGATGGAAAAGATGCCGATTTCCTTCAGCATACGGATATTGTCTTTCTGAAAAGGCGTGGTATTTTCGGACTTTTTCATGATCAGATGCACATTGCGAAAAATCATCGCCAGCAGCGAAAAGATGATGACCGCGCTGATGCTAAACAGGAAAAGCACCGTCAGTGTTTCCACTCTGGCGGTATTCATGTTGGCAACCTCAAAGCCGTAGACAGAAATTTCAAGTGGGTTTTCTAGCTCGCACACGTCAGTCAGATATCTGAGCCACTGGGAGGCGAAGCGAGAACAGATTGCCGTCGCTGCCATTAGGCCGGCGGCGACCCAGTTGGCAATCTCCAGGATTTTCATGATGATTTTTGTGATTGGATAGAGCTTTTTCATATTCCACAACTCCCAACGATAATAGATGATACCGTACCGGTCCGGCTATCCTGATTATCGCACAGATCTTAATGTTTGTCAATATATATTTAACGAAAAACATTAAAATATTTATGTGGAACATTTAATCCTTCTGTTGTTTTAGCTCCGGGCACCGTTTTGCAAATGGATCTGTTCCGCCTGAACCGGCTGGTATCGGATCAACTCTGTGCGGTCCAAATCTTCTTGGTGCATATCCACCGCAGTGATCTGACGGTTGCCATAGGTTGTATAATAATAGATCCCCTTGTCCGTATTGCAACAGGAGGTGTAAAGGGTAACCTCAAAGGATCCGTCAGCCAATTTGCAACACCCTCGCTGCTGTTCCACGGCGCCCAGAATGTGGAAAAACTGGCTGATGCTCTCCACCTCCGAATCGCCGGAGACAGAATTCATTCTGACAAACGCGGCTCTGACAAACCGAGATTGGGAGGAAAGATCTCCGGGCAGGCCCAGCGCGCCCATACCGCGGCTGTACGCTTGCAGATTTAGCCGCTGGCAAAAATGATTCTGTACCTCTTGGGTAGACAGGCCCATATAGTTATTGAGCTGGAACATCTGGGTGGGAAAGGGCGGATTGTTGGTCAGAACGCCCACCGGATTTTCATAGATCATAAGGCCCTCCCGGACAGATTCCACCGTAATCGCTTCTGTTCGGTCAGCCAAAATCCAGTGGAGCTGGGCTATCGGTAGCGCCGCGCTGAACGGGGTATCCACCAGGTTGATTTTTTCCAAAAGCTTCCTTGCCTCCTGGACCGAGGCGCACTGCCCCAGAATCCATGGGATAAATTCAAACTGCGCCACATTGTCCCGGTGCGGCGTTTTTTTCTCATAGACCGCGTTGCCCACAAAATTTAATCCCGCCATGGCAAGCCCCGCCTCATTGACCGCCTCATAGTAAAGGGGATAATTCTCGGCAACGTGGGCCATGCCGATCATGGCGTAGTGGTTTTTCATGATTCCGATGTGGCGAAAGGAGAACGGATAGTTTCTCGGCGTAATCGTCACCTCGTCGCCGTAGGAAAACTCATAATCCAGCGTTCGGCCAAAGTAAAAGTCCTTTGTTTGATAAGTTGCAGCTGTACACATATCCAAACCTCCATTTTTAAATACGCAATGCGAAGAACCCCTTCCCCACCTCTGCGTTTCATTACAATTAAGGGTATTATGGCCGGTAGATGCCGTTTGGAAACCGGGCGTTGGAAAAAACCTCTAATAGAAAGGGGAACATGGGTATAAACAAACTGGACACCAATTATGATAACCGTTGCATCAAAATTGGTGTCCAGCTTTGGTACGTCAGAAAGGACTCGATACACTATGGTGTCGGCGTCGTCAAGCCGCCGGGCAGATCTCCACTGGACACCTGCATTGAATTGTTCAAGCCCTAAGTGTAAAAATAATCCGAACCCTTCTCCGATTGAAACAAGGTTCGGATTATTCTTCCTTGGTACGCCAGAAGGGACTCGAACCCCCGACCTACTGATTCGTAGTCAGTCACTCTATCCAACTGAGCTACTGGCGCATACACAACTGTGTACCTGAGTATATTAGCACAGCCCAAGGAAAAAAGCAAGCCCTTTTCTTCTGTTTTAGAAAAATTTTTCTTCTTTATGTTTTCCGATAAAGTGTTGCAGTCTGTGCCGCCTGGGATTTGCCGCTACGGCGCAACAATTTTACCCCCGCGCAGAACTGAACCGAACCAGTAAAACAGAAACATTATTTTCTGCACTCTAGCTCTGTACGCATATTCATACATTACCTTTCTGTTATTTCAAATATGGTAACGCTATAATATTTTCTTTATATTTGGTAATACCAAATATAAAAGGCACAAAATATTTTATACTATATATAAAAAGGAAAGGGGATGTCAAAATGCCGACAAATAAAACGCCATTTACATTTAATCTAAGAGATACATATCTAGAAAAAATGCGGTATATCGCCAAGCATGAAACAAGAAGTTTAAGTAATCTTTTGGAACATCTTTGTAGGTTATATATTGAAAGATATAAGCAAGAAAATGGAGAAATAGAATTAGATATTACCATAATATAGCCGTGTTAGCTAGATTGACAAAACGTCTTTGAAAGTAATCGCCTCATATCAACATAGCAAAGCAGATGCTCCAACCTAAATCGGGAGCATCTGCTTTTACACGATAAATAAGAAAGTCACACTTGACCATTTTCCATTCTTGTGCTATACTAAGCATAGAAAAGGGCGCTGCCGATAGACGGTCTAGCCCCCTAAGTAGTTGTGCGAAGTAATCGCCGTACTTGTCAGGGTGCCGGCGATTACTTCTTTTTTGCTATCTTGTAAATCAGGGTAGCAAAGGCGATCAGCATCGTTACAAAAGCGTAAAGCTCAGTATGAGATACCATTTACCACCCCCTCCTATGTAGTCGGGGGCAAGGAAGCTGCCCCCTGGTGGTGGCCAGCGGCAATCGCACCTGATCTTATGGCAGCGCCCGGTTCCCGAAGGAACCGCTTTTATTTTACCAAGTGCATGGCTATTTGTCACCTTCTCGCAAAAAATTTCCCTCCCGGCGGTAAACCCGGGAGGGAAGCGCTATAAACTACAAATACGATTCAGAATAGAGATGTTTGTATCTCCGCAGTACAGAATCCTTGCATAGATTGACGCTGCGGCAAAATCCTCCTTATTCCTCCGGAGAAAAGTCGTCCTTGCCTACACCGCACAGTTCACAGGCGAAATCCTCTGGCAGATCTTCCCACTTTACGCCGGTTTCTTCCTCGTCATACACCCAACCGCAGACATTGCATACATATTTCATTGCCAATTCCTCCAAAAACATCAGTTGTCTCACTAGTTTTTCCCTTTCCGGGCGTATGTATTCTAACACATCTATTTCCCAATTGCAATGACGGATTCAGCATTTTTAGATGGGGCGCGCTTTCTCAGCCGGTGGAATAATTTTTTCCATACTTGGGAAACCTTTGGATGAGGTGATAGCCGTGATTCTGACGTATTGCAGAACCATTCTGCTATATTTGGTGCTGATTTTTACCATTCGGATGTTGGGCAAACGGCAGGTGGGGGAAATGGAACCGATGGAATTTGTGGTGACCATGCTGGTGGCGAATTTGGCGTCGATTCCCATGCAGGATGGGGCAATTCCACTGGTTTCAGGCCTGGTGCCAATTCTCACGGTGTTGGGTGTGGAGCTGGTTCTGTCCGCGTTGTCTCTGCACAGCGTCAAGCTTCGAAAGCTTTTGTGCGGAAAGCCGGTTATTTTAATCGAAAACGGCCATATTTTGCAGGACAATTTGCGTAAGACCCGGGTGACGCTGGATGAGCTGTCCGGCCATTTGCGCACCAAGGATGTGCTGGATGTGACCCAGGTACAATATGCCATTTTAGAGACCAACGGGGAGCTTTCCGTCTTTCCCTTTTCCCAGTATCAGCCGGCTTCAGCCAAGGACGCCGGGGTTACGGTGCCAAAGCAGTATCTGCCGGTTACCATCATTTCAGACGGGCGGTTACTAAAGCACAATTTGACTTTGGCAGGCCGGGATCAGGCCTGGCTAGACGGCCAGTTGGAGAAGAAAAAATGCACACCGGAGCAGGTATGGCTGCTGACGGTGGACGGTAGCGGAAAAGTGGTCTGTATTTTGCGGGAGGATGAGGTATGACGCGGCTGTGGATTGGAATTGGATTTTTGGTGGCGTTGCTGGCTCTGGGGATTACCGTTCCGATTGCCATGGATCAGGTGGCAGAGCCGGTATCCGCCCAGCTTTCCCAGGCCCAGCAGTTGGCCCTGGCAGGCCAGCTACCGGCAGCAACGGCACTGGCGCAGCAGGCGGATGAGGATTGGCATGCGCATTGGAAGCTCATCGCCACGGTGGCCGACCACACCCCGATGGAGGAGATCGACCGCATGTTTGCCGAGCTTCAGGCTTTTGGACAGGCGGAGGAGACGGCGGAATTCGCGGCGACCAGCGCCGGTTTGGCCCGCTTGACCCAGGCCATGGCCGAGGCCCATCGGTTTTCCTGGTGGAATTTGGCCTAAATGAAGGATAAATTAAATAATTTGGAATCGCGACCCGTAGTTGGGCTGGCGATTCCTTTTTTTGCGCCCTGGAGGGTTGGGCGGTAAGCACAGAAGTCGAAAATTTTTTTAAAAAAATTGTATGATGAAAGGATTTGCGCTTGCCAATCGTATTAAGGTTGAGTTTATAAAATGGAGGAACAAATTATGCGAAAAACAATCTTACTCGTCCTGACGACCAGCATTCTCACCGTGACCCTGGGTACCGGAAGCGCAATCGCTGTATCCGCAAGAGGAAACAGTGTTTGTGCCGGTAGTCAGAGGGCGTGCAACGCGGGCATATCCTGGGTACATTTTGTAGATGACAAACAGGACAATCTGTGCGATAATGGAGTCAGTGATTATCAGAGCGGCGTGGGCTTTGTGGATGTGGACCAGGACGGCATCTGCGACAATAGCGCCGACTGCCCGGTCCATGGGGCAGGCTATCACAGTAGCGGCTGCCAAAACGGCGCAGGCTTTGTGGATGCGGACCAGGACGGCATCTGCG
>CAOJND010000112.1 GCA_948439445.1 uncultured Eubacteriales bacterium
GATCGACTCCGGCTACTACACCGAGGCTGATCTGGCGGGCTAATTTCAGGATTTTTTAGAATGCCGTAAGTTAAAATAAAACTACTACTTGTTCCAGCTTTTTGTGTGTAAAGGGAGGCGCTAGAGAGGCGGAGCTAGTAGCGTTCGTCTGTTTATTGTGTGAAAAGTGAAAAAGGAGGGCCATTCATGAGTAAGTTTTTTAAGTGTATGACGGTTTTTCTGTGCGTTGTTATGCTGTTGGGGATGTTACCCACCGCAGCTCTGGCGCAGGAAAATGATGATCCTGTCGAAACCTTCAAGGTTACATTTGACCCCAATTTTCCTGGTATGGAGCCTGTGACGGTAACCGTCGCATCTGGCGAGTTGGTGCAGCCGCCGGAAGGCTTTGTCCGAGAGGGCTATAGCCTGGCGTGGGGTACGCTTTTTTGGGGATTCTGGTGGAGAGCGTTTGATTTTACCACGCCCATTACCCAAGACTATACGCTGAGCGCCAGATGGACCAGAATGAGATGGGATACCGTTCCCTCTTTGGCTGGCGAGTATGCCGACTTCTTCCCGGTCGGTACCTTTGGCGGCGGTACTGTAGGCAATGAACAGCTGGATTACCACTATGCAACAATCAGTGGAAACTGGGGCAAGCTGACCTACAATATTGGCGGCGGAGATAAGGACAGCGGCGCAGGGACGGCTTCCCGGGTCGCCTACGATAATGCGGTAGCGGCGATCAATGCGGATGATACGCTGACCGCAGAGGAAAAAGCGGCCAAGATCGAGGAAGCCAATCGTCATGTGGAGCTGATTGCCAACGAGCCGCAGTTGTTTTCTATTCTGCGGGATATTCGTAAGTGGAACGAAGCGCATCCTGACCAGAAGAAGTATTACCGGCAGCACGTTCTGGCGTGGCACGGCGGCGAGCAGCCCGACTATTTCTTCTGCGATGGCTATCACTATGATCCGGAGAATCCCAACTGGGCGTCTCCCGAAACTATGCTGGCGCGTTTGGATAACTACATCCAAAAGATGATGGAACGCTATGCGCCTTTTAATGACGTCATTTTGTCCTGGGATGTGGTCAACGAGGCCATAGACGATTACACTGGACAGATCCGCAACTCTGAGGGCTATCAGGTTGGCGAATGGGGCACCGTATTCCGCCGTCCTGACCTGGACAATGATCCCGATGCCCGTCTGGAAGCAGAATCCGCGTGGGTTCGCCAGGCATTCGCCTCCGCTCGGAAGTGGACGGAATACTATGGCTGTGATTGGACCCTGTACTATAATGATTTCCAGGATTCCAACAAGCTGTACGAGCCGAAGATGAGCCAGACCATCAAAATGCTCAAGCCCATCTACGAGGCGGGCAATATCGACGGCTATGGTATGCAGGCCCGTCTGTCCTATGCCTATCCCACCATTGATATGCTGCGCAAACAGATGGAACTGGGCTTGACTGTGGCTGATGAGATCAGCTTCTCCGAAGCGGATATCCGTAGCGACTTTGAGCCGAATCCCAATTTTGATCCCAGCAAGCCCACCCTGCGGGTGACGGCCGACGATCCTGTTTGGCCCGTTGGTTCCGGTTATTTTGAGAGAATTAGCAGCGACAATGGCAATACCTTTGATGTGAACAATTCCCCGGTTCGCCGGATTGAGGCCTGGGGTGTGGGTGGCTTGTCCAGCCTGGCCATGGATCCGGAGATCATGAAAAAACAGGCAGACTATGCTGCTGATCTGATGGATCTGGTTCTGGAATATAAAGATCAGTTTGGCGCGGTTGCATGGGATGGCAGCAGCGACTCCAGTACCTTTAACCGCACCACCGGCTGCCAGATGTGGGATACATATGGTAGAGAGAAGTATTCCTTCTTTGCTGTGATTGGTGCGCCCAACCGCTATAAGATGAGAGAAGCCATTGCCAATGGTCCTGCGGTGGAGGCTGCGCAGGGTTATACCGCTGAGAGCTGGGCTGGGTATCAGGACGCACTGGAGGCTGCTGAAGCATTGGTGGATGTCCGGATTTATGACTTGGCTGGTGTCAACGCGGTAAAAGATGCAACTGCGAACCTGGAAGCGGCAACAGCGGCGTTGGTGCCTGTGGATCAGTTGGTGATTGTGACCCAGCCGGAGTCCTATGTGGGCGCTATCGGCTCTACGGCCGACTTTGCTGTGGAAGCCGACGGAAAAGACCTGACCTATCAGTGGTACTACTCCAATAACAATGGTAAAAACTTTGTCAAGTCTGCGCTACGTGGCTCTACGACCAATACATTGTCTGTGGTGTTGTCCGCCTATCGTGACGGCCAGCAGTACAAGTGTGTGGTGACCGATGCCAACGGCGAGATGGTAGAGACTGTGGTTGTAACCATGCGCGTGGCAGTTCCTGCCCAGGAGCTGGTAATCAACAAGGGGCCGGAAAGCTTCACTGGTGTGGTGGGCGAGACGGCTACCTTCACAGTAGAGGCCACCGGTGAGGGCTTGCACTACCAGTGGTACTACTCCAACAACGGTGGTAAGAGTTTTGCCAAGTCCACGCTGCCCGGTGCGACTGCTACCAGCGTGGAGGTGGTATACAAAGCGTTCCGCGCAGGCCAGCAGTATAAGTGTGTTGTTACTGATATCAGCGGCAACACGGTGGAATCCAACATTGCCATTTTGGGTGCAAAATAACGTTGCATATCAATACGATACTATATTAAATAAGAAAGCTACAGGGGCACATCTTCGTTTGAGGTGTCCCTGTCAGCGTATCATAAAAGCCCCACGGTGTGCGCTGCTTTCCAGACCATTGTTTTTCGGAAAAAGACTAAAACCCGGAATTGGCAGAATAACCAGAAATGATGTTCACAAATTGTTCAAAAGAGAGAAAAGCCTATTAAAAAATAAATTGAGTAAAAATTTACTTTAGCCCAAAACTGCTTTCAGTTAAAATGTAATTACTGCTATGTTCTGTCATTTTATGCGAAAAGGGAGGCGCACAAAACGGTAGAAGGGGCAGTGTTTGTACGTCTCATTTTATGAAAAAAAGGAGGATCATTTATGAGCAAGTTTTCACGTGGATTGGCTCTGCTTCTCTGCTTTGCGATGCTGCTGGGCATGTTCCCTGCTGTCGCATTCGCGGAAGACTCGGAGGCGCCCCAGAACATCAACTTTCTGGACCCCGCCGAAGCTTCTAAATTTACGGTAGAGAATCAAGCTTCCACAGCAATCAAAGAGGGCAAGGGCCTGTACCTTGTCTCTACGACAGACGCTTTTGAGCCTTGCAACGGCCAGATCAGCACCTTTACCCCGAAGGACGTTGTCAAGATTCCCGCAGAGGGCGACTGGACCGCGACCATTAAGTTCGCGTTCGACCAGGGCGGCTCTGTTGGATACTATGAGTTCTTTGGCTTCTACGCCATGGACGATTACAACAATGCTGTTGGTATGCGCGGCGGCGACGGCGCGATTCAGGACTTCCTGCGTACCGATGGCGCGGTGACTGCGGATACCAATAAAAAGACCTCTTCGGGTCTGAAGTCCGCGAGCACCCATTGGTTCCGGATCGCCAAGACCGGTGACGACTATGTCTGCTACTGGTCTACCGACGGCGCCAAGTTCACCCAGGTGTTCTCCTATGAGGATACCGGCATCACCGGCAACACCATCTGCATTGATGCCTATTCCGGCATGGCTACCGGCTACAACTACTCTGTTGAGTATCTGTACTTCGGTAACGACAATGCTGGCATGGATGCGTTCTCTGTTAAGAACGCGGCTGCCGCTTATGCCATGAACCTCCCCACCGATCTCGTTCTAGAGGCTGGCGGCGTTTATCAGCTGCCCCAGAATTACAATGGCTATCAGGTCACCTACAAGGGTGAGCCCGACTGCGTGACTGCGGACGGCCTGATGACCGCGCTGGAGGAAGAGACGGTTGTTACCCTGAACTACACCTTGACTGCTCCCACCGGCGCTACCGGCACTGGGACGGGTTCTGTTGTGCTGCCTGCGGCGAGCACTGCTCCCGAACCCATCATCAAGGGCGAGTTCCTGGAGTTCAGCGACGAGTCCAACAACCGTTACCTGACCACCAAGAGCTCCAATGCTTTCAATGTGTTCATGTACAACAACACATTCTCCGGCACCTTTGGTGATCAGCACATGGGCGGCATTGAGCTGTCTATGAACGGCACCCGTATCGCCACCAACGGCGATATCCATTTCCTCCCGACGCCCGAGCAGTGGGACGCCACCCCGGCTCCCAGCAGAGGCACCAAGGTCTTCGATCCGGATTACAATTCCATTACGGTTCCCATGACCTTCAACGGCAGCCCTGAGGGCACCCTGAAGTATGACCTGGTGGCACTGCCCACCGACGACGGCCTGCTTCTGAAGGTTGTTCTGCAGACCGACGTTCCCCAGGATCTGATCGGTAAGGCCAGATTCAATCTGGAGTTCCTGCCCGCGACCTATGAGAGCAAGAGCTATCAGGTTGACGCTGACAACGACGGTGTTTTCGATACCTTCGGCACCTTCCCGCTGCATGCGCAGGATGATATGGAAGAGGTCGAGCGCGCTGACTTCCCCAGCCAGGCATGGTATGTCAAGGACTGGAACGAAGCCCGCGGCGACGCCCAGCCTCTGCCTTTCGCGGAAGGCCACAGCTTCTCCTTTGCTCCCGAAGATAAGGATCACAACATCACCATTACCTCCAACACCGGTAAGCTGGAGCTGTATGATGGCCGTAACCGTGCCCAGAACGGCTGGTACGTGCTGAGCAGCTTGTTCACCTCCGGTAAGAAGGGTGAGACGGTTGTGGAATGGAACATCCAGCCCAATGTGGAAAAGGGTTGGGTCCGTGAGCCTGTTGTGAGCTTTAGCCAGGTTGGCTATTCTCCCGCACAGCATAAGTTCGCGGTTGTAGAACTGGATAAGTGGGACAACAGCTATCCCACTGTTGCCTCCCTGTGGCGGGTCAACGCCGACGGCACCCAGACCAAGGTGCATGAGGGCGCTCTGACCGAGACCACTGCATGGCAGCGTTATAAGTATGCCCGGTACGACTTCTCTGAGATTCAGACCTGCGGCCTGTATGTCATTCACTATGGCGATCAGGTTTCTGAGATCTTCCCCATTGAGAAGGACGTATATGACAATATCTGGCAGACCACCCTGTCCGGCTTCCTGGCTGTACAGATGGACCACATCGCTGTGCGCGATGGCTACCGGATTTGGCATGGTGCCTCCCATATGGACGATGCCAGCATTGGACCTCTGGGCGCCAGCTGGTTTGACGGCATGAGCATGCCCCGTACCATGCCCCAGTCCATCGCGGACAGAGGCATTGAGCCTGGCGAACATATTGAAGGCCTGAACGTGGGCGGTTGGTTCGACGCCGGCGACTTCGATATTCAGACCAACCGGAACATTGAGGTTCTGGAAGACCTGATTTACGCGGCAGAGGCCTTCGACAACATGGAGGACTACGACACTCTGAGTGTTACCTGGAACGACGCCACCGGCGGCCTGGTGGAAATGCACCGTCCCGACGGCATTCCCGATATCATTCAGCAGATTGCCCATGGTTCCAAGCAGATCCTGG
>CAOJND010000113.1 GCA_948439445.1 uncultured Eubacteriales bacterium
CGGAGCTGCTAGACGACCTGTTCGACGTATCACAAATTCTAGACTCCAACCGGCCGACCCCAGTTCCCTCCATCGTGTAAAAGCGCAATATTATACCCGGGCTGCCGGTGCAGCCCGGGTAAAGTCATAGAAAAAGCTTCCTGCGCGGCAGGAAATGCGGGAAAGGGAGCAAAACCGCCCTTGTGTTCCAAGAAAAACGGTTTGTAAACTTCAAAAGCGTTTGAAATCCACTCGCAGTTTATTGAAAAGTTTTTTCAATAAACTGCGGCCTCCGGTCCCCCGGAGGCCGCTTTCCAACATAGTTTATAATTAAGGTTTTTTATTACACCAGTGCGGCGGTGATAATGGCCATTTTATAGACCTCGTCGGCGTTGCAGCCCCGGGACAGGTCGTTGATGGGGGCGTTCAAGCCCTGCAAGATGGGACCATAGGCCTCGTAGCCACCCAGCCGCTGGGCAATCTTATAGCCAATGTTGCCTGCTTCGATGCAGGGGAAAATGAAGGTATTGGCATAGCCCGCCACGGAAGAGCCGGGGAACTTCAACTGGCCAACCACAGGGGAAACCGCAGCGTCAAACTGCATTTCGCCGTCCAGCGCCAGCTCCGGCGCCAGCTCCTTGGCCACGGCGGTGGCCTGCTGGCTCAGCGATACGGTGCCGCCCTTGCCGGAACCCTTGGTGGAGAAGCTCAGCATAGCAACCTTGGGATCGATGCCGAACACCTTGGCGGTCTTGGCAGTCTCGACGGCCACCTCTGCCAGCTTCTGAGCTGCGGAGACCACCACGTTGCCATCTTTGTCCACCGTATCCTGGTAGTCGATGTTGATGGCGCAGTCGCCCATGGCCAACTTTTCCTCTCCGCGGACCAGAATGAAACAGGAAGAAACCAGGTGCGCGCCCTTTTTGGTCTTGACCAGTTGCAGCGCGGGACGGACGGTATCGGCAGTGGAATAGGTCGCGCCGCCCAACAGCGCGTCCGCGTAGCCCAGCTTCACCAGCATGGTGCCAAAATAGTTGCCCTTGGCAAGCGCCTTGCGGCAGTCCTCCGCGCTCATCTTCCCCTTGCGCAGCTCCACCATCTTATCCACCATGGCGTCCATCTCCGGGTAAGTAGCGGGATCGATGATTTCCAGCCCCTGGATATCAAAACCGCCCTTAGCTGCGGCAGCGTTCACCTCATCCACATTACCGATGAGAATCGGGGTCAGAAAGCCGCCCTGCTTCAGACGGGCCGCAGCCTCCAGGATTCGAGCATCGGGACCTTCGGTGAATACAATCTTGCGGGGGTTGGCTTTTAGCGTCTCAATCATTGCATGAAACATGGGTATCATTCCTCCATTGCAGCGGGCAAAGCCCGGTTATTGATGGAACTATTATACAATGGCTTTCCCGGTATTGCAACCAGTTGAACAAAATATTCCCTTCCATGCGTCAAAAATCCTATCACGTGGTATATATTTGTGAATATTTCAAAGAAAAGTTCATAAAATACGCCTTTACAGAATAGAAAAAATGCAGTAAAATAAGCAAATACTGAAAGGAGGCGATGTCATGCGCAAACCGACATATGACTACGATCCCCACGACGCGGAGCAGCTGCTGCAAAATGCAGACGCGGCGTTGAATGGCCGGCAAGATGCCAGTTGGGTGGATTCAGAGGAGTCGTTGGATTTCTCCGATGAAACCATGGTTTATCAGAATTTTTCCAACCACTATGGTCGGGATGTGCGGAATTATCAGAACAACTACGGTCGGGGTGGGATCCCAGAAGCACCCGTTGCCCAGCCCCGGCAAAGCCCGGCGTTTCACGCCTATAACGCGGATTACGCCACCACCAAGAAATCCGCCCCCAAAAATCAGCAGGCTTACGCTTCCCAGCATTCTATGGCCCAGTCTGTCGCGCGCCATGCCCAGTCCGGATCCGAGGGGCGGGGGAAAAAGTCTCGGAAAAGAAGAGGCCCCGGCATTTTCCTGGTGATTTTGTTGCTTTTGATTGCCCTTGCGCTGGCCGCTTGGTTCCTGCTGGTGCGGCCCCCTAAGTCCGATCATCCCATTGGCACCCGAAAATCGGATACCGCCAGCATTCTGCTGTGCGGCACCGACGGAGACGGTACCCGGACGGATACCATGATGCTGTTGTACATCAGCGGCTCAGAGCGGCAGGTCAATCTAATCAGTTTACCGCGGGACACCTATACCATCACCGCCGCAGGCTTGGGCGCCAAGCTGAACTCCGCCTATGGCCGCAATGGTACCGGAGAAGAGGGTATGGAAGGCCTGCTGGATTATGTGCAGGATATCATCGGCTACCGCCCCGATGGATACGTGTTGGTGGATTTTAACATGATCATCGATGTGGTAGATGTGATGGGCGGCGTGGATTTTGACGTGCCCCAGGCAATGGATTGGAGCGATCCGGATCTGAATCGCCGGTTCCGCATTGAAGAAGGTGAACAGACTCTGGACGGCAACGATCTTTTGGGTGTGCTTCGGTTCCGGCATGGTTACTACAACCAGGATCTGGGCCGGATTGAGGTGCAGCGAGCGGTTTTAAAGGCCTGCATGGAGCAGTGGTTGAAGCTCTCCAATGTAACAAAGGGCGGAAAGCTTTTGGAGCTGTTCCAGGCGCGTTCTTTAACCAATCTGTCCACTGCCAACTACCTTTGGGCAGCACTTCGGATCATGTCCATCGGCACCGGGGGGCTGACCACAGAGACGTTGCCCGGTTATCCCACCATGATCGGAGATCAGAGCTGCTATGTGCTATACCCAGACGAGGTGGCAGAACTGATCAATCGGGCTGCCAATCCCTATGAAACGCCGGTTTCAGTGGACGATCTCAACATTGCCCAATGAGTCTTGTTGGGCGCTTCGCACCCACCCCCTCTGGCCGGATGCACCTGGGCAATGTGTTCGCTGCACTGATCAGTTGGGCTTCCGTCCGTTCCCGGGGCGGCGAGTGGGTGCTTCGGATGGAGGATTTGGATACCCAGCGCACCAGTGCGGCTTATGCCCAAACCCTGCGGGAGGATCTGCAGTGGCTGGGCCTGGATTGGGATCGGGAGACGCCGGCCCAGAGTACTCGCAGCGCGGTTTACCAGCGGTACTTTCATCGTTTGGAGGCGCTGGGCCTGCTATATCCCTGCTACTGCACCCGCAGCCAGCTTCACAGCGTCAATGCGCCGCACCTGTCCGATGGGACCTACATATACCCAGGTACCTGCCGGGATCTATCTCCAGAGCAGCGGGCAGCTCAAACCCGGCCTCCGGCCTGGCGGATTCGGACGCCGGACCAGACAATTTCCCTGGAGGATCTGGCCCAGGGCCAGTTTCAGGAAAATCTGCTACGCCAGTGTGGAGATTTCGTGGTGCGCCGGGCTGACGGTGTGTATGTATATCAACTGGCTGTCACGGTGGACGATGGGGAGTCCGGCGTGACAGAGGTGGTCCGGGGGGTGGATCTATTAAGCTCCGCCCCCAGGCAGATGTACTTACAGACCCTTCTGGGCTTTCCCCACCCGGCCTATGGCCATATCCCTTTGCTGGTAGCGCCAGACGGCCGGCGGCTGAGCAAGCGGGACGCGGACTTGGATCTGGGTGCGTTGCGGCAACGGGTGTCCTCGGAAGAGGTGATTGGCGTTTTGGCGGCGGCGGCAGGATTGATCCCAAAATACACGCCCTTGTCCGCCCAGGAGCTGGCATCCCAATTTGCGTGGGGCCGTATCCATGGTTGCCAGCTTCCCATCACCGAGTTACAGCGACTGCTATAAAGGGCAAATAATTTATAGCAGTCATCGAGCAGCTATCCCCATAATAAAAGAAAAACATAAAAAACCCGATAACCGACGGCAAAAAATGCCGGTAGAGAGAGATAACGGAGGGTTCTATGATGAAAAAACGATTGTTGCGAAGTACAGCTTTTGCGCTCACGCTGGGGCTTGCCTTGCAGGTCGGGGTCTCGGCGGCAAAGTATCCGTACGTCTACCCCGACGACTGGAGCCGCAACGCCCTGGTGTTTGCGGTGGAAAATGGAATTTTCCAGGGAAACACAAACCATGATTTGGAGCCAAAGCGTTCCACAACCCGGGCCGAAATGGCGGCGGTACTGGTGCGGCTGTTGGAGCTGGATGGGAAGGCTGATCTGTCCAGCTATCAGGACGTGTCCACCACCGCCTGGTACGTTAGGGAATTGTCCGCCGCAGTGGCGGGAGGCATTTTTAACGGCATGTCCGCCACCTCCATGGCACCCAACGGTTCCATCACCCGGGAGCAGACCATGACGGTGCTCTGTCGGGCCTTTGGCCTAGCGGCCTGGGACCCCCAGGCCTATGGCAGCTATTCCGATGGCGCTAGTGTTTCCAACTACGCCAAGGACGCTGTCAGCGCCATGCAAGAGCGGGATCTGGTGCATGGCTATGGAGACGGTACCCTGAAGCCGAAAAATTCGATTACCCGGGCCGAGGTGGCCCAATTGGTCTATAATTTGTTCGACGCCATTGTGGATGACCCCAAGGAAATGCCGGATTCCGGCCGGGTGTTGTATGTGGGCAGCAAGCCGCTTCCCAATGAACTGGTATTAAACGGTTCCCTGATTCTAGGCGCCAGCTACGACGGGCCCATTGGTAAATGGACGGTAACAGATGATCTGGTACTGCGTTGCCCCGGAAAAAGTTTTGACCTGTCCGGTGTTACCGCTAAGAGCATCACCTGTACCACCACAGGCGCCTCCCTCACCGGCACGCCGAATGCGGACCGTCTGGTGCTGTGGGGAGAAAATCTACGGGCCAATTGCCCGGTAGCGCAGCTCGTGGTGATGGGCGGCAGCGCCCAGATCAATAGCGCGGTAGAGCAAATTAGCGTCCGGGGTGGTCATGCTCAAATCGGTGGAACAGTGGGTACACTGACCGTTACCGGCGGCGATACCGTTCTCAATAGCACGGTAGGCGATGCCTATTTGACCGGCGGTAGCCTGATGCTAAATGGAACAGCCAAGATCGTTACCATTTCCGGCGAAAATTGCAAGCTTTCCGGCATTGGCCACGTGGGCGAAATCATTCAATCCTGCCAAAACGCCAGCATTACTGTGTCCTATGACAAGCTCACCGGAAGCAAACGCAATGGATTGCAAGGCGTTTCCCTAAGCCTGTCCGCCCCGGACGCAGTGACAAAAGAAGGGCAGCAAGTAACCTTGACCGCTACCTGCAAAGGCGGCAGCTTTACCGGGCCGGACTGCGTAGGCGGAAAGCTGATTTGCACCCTACAGTGGCTCCATGGCGGCAAAGTAGTCGCAGAAGATAAACAGTTTCCCGTCTGCGACGGCGCCACCGCCTCCCACACCTTTACCTTCCAGGCCAATTCCGCCAAGGATATCAAAGTCCGGTTGGTAAACGGCAGCGAAACCCTGGAGGCCAGCAGAACTGTAGATCTTCAATTCCATTCAAAGGAACTAAACACCGTCAGAACCGCCAAGGTGGAAGCCTGGGCCCACACCGATACCTATTTGTACGCAGATCAGGCGGGCACCAAGCGGCTGCGGGCCCTGCCCAAAAATACCGTGGTCTATGTGGAATTCAACGCGCT
>CAOJND010000114.1 GCA_948439445.1 uncultured Eubacteriales bacterium
ATTTAAAAGTTACAGATTTACGCAATGAATTGGAAGATGCAGAATGCGCCATAAACGATCAGCAATACCACGCCTTGGAAGCGAGAAATTTTCTCCCGCACAAGAGCCGGAATAGTCAAAAACGCCATGACGAACAGCATCAGCGGAAGATCCACCAGCAGCGAAGCATTCATCCCGCCGATCATTTTACTGGCAGGCACCTGGAAGGGGGATAAGGTTATGGAAATTCCACTGACCAACACCAGATTGAACAGATTTGCACCGATTACATTGCCCAGAGACAAGGCATCATGGCCTTTGACCAGGGCGGTGACAGCCGTTACCAGCTCCGGCAGGGAGGTGCCCAGGGCCACAAAGGTCAGCGCAATCACGGATTCTGGAACGCCTAGACTCTGGGCGATCAAAGTGCCGTTGTCCACCAGCAGATCCGCGCCTACAGCGATCACCACAGCGCCGCCAATGAGCAACAGGAGCTGCTTTGCAAGGGGACTATTTTCCTGGGATTGGGCAGCAGCCTGCGGGCCGGAGATGCTCTTTTTCGCCTGCAATACGGTGGTCACCATGTAAACCAGGAACAGCGCCAACAACGCAATGCCTGTGATCCGGCTGAATGTACCGACCCAGTAAGCGATTACAAAATAGAGTAGGGCAGCGGCAAAAAAGAAAAACACCGGGGTTTTCAAGGAAGCCCGATCTATCTTTTTGGGCCGAATTGCCGCTGTGATGGCGGCAATCAAGGCGGTGTTGCAGATAATGGAGCCGATGGCGTTTCCATAGGCGATCTCCCCATGTCCACTGACCGCCGAAGTGGCGGAGACCATGACCTCTGGCAGCGTGGTGCCGATGGACACCACCGTGGCGCCGATCAATAGCTCCGGCACGTGGAGCCGCTCCGCAATCGCGGTGGCGCCATCTACAAACCAGTCGCCGCCTTTCACCAACAAAATCAGTCCGACCAGAAACAAAAGAACAGGAACCAGCATATCAATCTTTCCTTCCGTTTAATCTAGGGACATCATAGCACAGAATAAAGGCAGAACAAAGGGAGCTTTGCCTGTCCATTGGCCTGGGGACAAATTATTTTGCCGTAAAGGCCGGCTTTTCTTTCAGAAAGCGGCAACAGGTCTCATAGGACGCATCTTCCAGAGGATATTCCAGCTTGGGCGACTGTACGCCGCTGACCTCCCGCAAAATGGCCTCTGCCCACCAGGGATTCTTGACGAACACCGGCCCCAGGCAGTTGGTATAGATCAGATTTTGCACCCGCGCCCCTTCTGAGCCGGTGCCGTTGTTTCCAAAGCCGTACAGCGTATTGCCCAGCGCTGCCTGACTGTCCACATTGACCATATGGATCTGAGAGCCGATTATAGGATGCTCCACCCCATTGACCTGGAAGTGCAGGTCGTCTCCCAAAACATACTGCCGCTCCTGTCCGCTGACCGGCAACAGACCCAGTCCTTGGAACACAGAGCCATCCTCCCGGGTAACCTGATTGCCAAACAGCATTCCAGTGGTGCCAATGGACAGCAGATAGCCGCCTCGCTCCAAAAATGCATTGCATTGCTCCAGCTTTGGCTCCAGGAAAGGCTTCAGCCGGGTCAACGTCACCAGTTCTCCAGGCAGGAAGATCAACAGATCCAGGTCCTGGAAGGGAATGTCATCCTCTGGTTCTTCGATGCGATGCACCTGCACCTCCAACCCCAGCCGGGCGCCCACCCGGACAAATGCCTGTACGCTTCCCCGCTCGCCGTGGAGATTCAGCAGGTTGGGGTACATCCAGCCGATGTGTATGCAGTCTTTAGCCATTGGAAACGCCTCCTTGGGCAAAATAGGTTTTGAGCTGTTTGTAGGGCTTCATCCCGGTGAGGAAATACACATTGTCTGTCTCCACCTGATCCAACTGGGCCAGAATGGTGGGAATATCCTCCGTATCCAGCACCGTAATCCGGTCCTCCGGCGCGCCATCGTAGATAATTCGGTTGGCGGTATCGTAACACACGGTGGTGGAGAACACCACATACCGCTCCACGTCGGTTTGCGCAATGGGACGGAAGTCGCAGTCAAAAAAGTAAAAGGTATTGGAGTAGTATGGCAAAAAGTCCTTCACCTCGTACATCCCCAAAAATACAGCCTTGCGGCTGGGATCCTCCGCGATGGTGTCCAGGGCGGACTGCAAGGTCTCCGGGTTTTCCTGTTTCATCCGCAGATAGTGGATTTGCTTGCCGTGGTAGGTCAGGACCTCCCGGCGCTCCGCCGGATTGACAAAGGAGGAAAAGCCCTGCTGGAGCTGCTGGTCAGTCAGGCCAAATTGGCGGCACAGGGCGATGTCCAGGGCGTAATTGTAAATGTAGAAGGGATTGTTGTAGGTGATATGGAAGGTTCTTCCACCGGTACGGAAGGTTTTTCCGGCAAAATCCACCTGATCCACCCAGACGTCAGGGGCTTCCTGAGATTGGTGGGCACAGTGGGAACAGTGGAACGTGCCAATGGAAGCCAGGTTATACTGGGCATAGACAATGGAATGGCCGCATTTGGGGCATGGCAGAGTCACGGCAAACTCCCCCTCCCGCTGGGAGGTTTTGGAATTGGGAGCTACGCCAAAGTATACGCTTGCACCGGCTTGATCCTCCAGCGCCTTGCTCCGCGGCTCCTCATTGTTCAAATATAGCGTCATATCCTTGCCGATGGCTCCCTGGAACTTGCGGAAAATGAAGTCGGGATCGCCATTGCGCTGGACTTGATCCTTCTGTAAATTGGTGATGCCCATGTGATGGGCGGGCAGTACCTTGCGAATGGCGGCAAGGCTGCGCTCATCGATTTCCAGCACCAAAAATTCCTTATTCAGCTTACCACCCAGGGTGGAGTTTTTGATCAGCGTGGTGGCTACGCCGGGCATCATGTTGGCGCCCTCAATGTTGGAGGCCACCGTCCGGCCAGCGGAGCGCAGCGTGTGACCCACCAGATTGTTGGTGGTGGATTTTCCGTTGGTACCGGTGATGAAAATGGTCTTGTCATAGTCGATGGCCTTAAAATGGGCCACAAAATCTGGCATCAGCTTGACGGCGATTTTGCCGGAGTAGTTGCTGCCCCGCTTGGGATCCACCAGATTCACCAAAACAGCGATCAGCTTGGACAGCCACAGGGTCAAAATAAATTTCATAGGATGTGCCTCCTGTCTTATGCTTCTATCTACGGCGGTTTGGAAGGCCTAGGTAGGCCCTCTAAAACCAGTTATTTTTTGGATAGTATACCACAGCCTCCCCTGTTTGGCAATGGCTTTCCCCGGAAAACGGAAAAAACCGGCCCAATTCTTCTGCAAAGCCGGTTTTCTCTTTCAGCGCGGCGCTTTAAAAAAGAAAGAGCCGTCACAAACCGCATTGCGCGGTTTGTGACAGCTCAACTTATCAAAAAGACATGTTCCGAAGGGGTAAACAACGATCAATCTCTTTTGTCAGAACGCACTCTTATTCTCCAATGGAATCCGTGCGGAAAATGAAGCGAACTGTGGAATCCATATGGGCATCCCCGGCGAAGCTGGTGTACTCCTTGCTGTAGGCCTGTAGGGCTTCCAGCCGGTCCAGTACGCCTTGGGCGTCGTCTTGCAGCAGCTTACATAGCTGTCCAATGCCGTCAGAATCAAACTGTGTCATTCCATTTTTCAATTCCGTCGCACCATCCAGGAGCAACACAACCCCTTCGGCCAGGGCGTTGCTGCCGGTCTGTAGCTGAGAGGCGCCCTTTTTTAGTTCTGCCGTACCGCTGGCCAGACTTCCGGTGCCTGCTTTTAGCGCTCTGGCGCCGCTGGCAAGGGTTCCGGCGGCGTCTGTCAGGGCCTTAGAACCGCCTGCGGCGGAGCTTGCGCCTGCGGAGAGCTTTGCGCAGCCATTTTTCAGACTGTTTACACCGTCCACCAGTGCGCCGCTGCTGGCCTGCATTTCCTGTAGTCCAGCAGCCATGGCGTTGAGATTGTTGCCGTCATTGCCAGACAAGATGGTGTTCACGCCGGTCTGGAGCTGAGAAGCGCCGGAGGCAATGGCGTCTGCGCCGGTGGCCAGCGTCTGTGCGCCGGATTCCAAAGAGGCAGCTGCTGTAGAAATATTACCCGTTCCCTCTGCCAACGTCTGAGCGCCGGAGGCAATGGTGTCCGCTCCGCCGCCGATGCGCTGCGCCGCGCCCTGTATTTGAGCCGCGCCTGCTTGCATTTCCTGAAGCGCGCCGCCCAACTCCGGCACGCCGGTGGTACTTAGAACGCCCGCCACGCTGGAAATGGACTGGCTACTGCTGTCTATGGCGGCGATTGCACTGTTGATGGCGGCAATCTGTTCCGGGGTCAGGTTATCCGATGCCAGCAGCGCGCCCAGGGACTGGCTAGCCGCAGCGTTTTCAGAGGCAGCGGCGGACAATCCACTCTGAGCCGCGCCCACCGCGTCGGGAAGACCGTTTAGTCCGGCCTGTATGCTGGCCGCCGCGTTGGCAATGGCGGTTGCGCCACCGGAGATGCTGTCCGCCCCGGCCTGGATGGCGGTGGCGCCCTCATAGATGCCAGGGGCACTGGCGTCGCCGCTGACCAGTCCCGCGCGGATGCGGTCCGCGCCGGATCGGATGGCGGTGGCGCCCTCGTAGATGCCGGGCTGCGCCGCGTCACCGCTGACCAGCCCTGCGCTGAGCTTGCCTGCGCCCGCTTGAATGGCCGCCGCGCCCTCATAAATGCTGGTCCCATTGCTGCCCTTTAGCGCGCCTTGCAGCGCCTGTGCGCCGCCGCTGAGAGCGGATACCGCCTGGGGCAGGGCGCTAACTGTGCTGGAAAGCTGGCCAAGGCCACCGTCAAGCTCCTTTGCGCCCCCTTGTAGGTCGGCAATGCCGCGATTGAGCTGGGTCATATTCCGGGAGAAGGCGTCGGCACCCTCTGACAACTCGCCCATTTTTTGATGTAACGTGGTCGCCCCGGTGTCCACCTGGGCCGCGCCTTGCGACAGCGTCTTGGCGCCGGCTTGCAGGGAGCCTGCTCCGGTGTTTAGCTCCTGCACGCCGTCCTCCAGTTGGGTAGAACCGTTGACCAGTTGGGCAGATGCGTCGCTTAACGTGTCCATAGAGTCGTTTAGTTCATCAAAAGCGTCCAACTCCTCCAAATCCAGAGACTGGAACAGGCTGTTGTCCACAATGGTCATGGTGGTCAGCAGGGAGAAATCGACCACATCCGCTTCGATGGAAACTTCCTCCGGAAGATCAAGCTTTTTCAGCGTATCCGCATCCAAACCCAGGCTTTCCTTTAATCCGGGGAAGGCCATGCCAACTACGGCGAACTGATCCCCGGTACTCAGCACCTTACCACCGGTGACCTGGACATTGGAGACTGTCTTTTGATCAAATACCGCCCCGGAAATCACGGCAAAGGGCTGATACATGGTGACGGCTTCTCCGTTTACCTGCCGCTGGGCAGCGGTATGGTTGGTATAGCGGAAGATCATCTCCAGATGGCCGGTGGCTCCGGATAGGGCCTGGGGTGTGACCTGCGCGCCATCTAGCCGGTAGGTGATGGCTACAGTGACAGGAAGTTCCTGCTGGGTG
>CAOJND010000115.1 GCA_948439445.1 uncultured Eubacteriales bacterium
GACGGCCGGATTCACCCCACCCGCATCGAGGATATGGTGGAAAAGGCGCGGAAGGAAGTGGACCGCACCATCCGGGAAGAGGGCGAACGGGCTTGCTTTGAAACCAATGTCCACAACCTGAATCCGGAGTTGATTAAGATCTTGGGCCGTCAGAAGTATCGTACTTCTTATGGTCAGAATGTGCTCAACCATTCCATCGAGGTGGCTCATATCGCTGGCCTTTTAGCCTCAGAGCTGGGTGAGGATGTGACTGTTGCCAAACGGGCGGGCCTACTCCATGACCTGGGCAAGGCCATTGACCATGAGGTGGAGGGCAGCCATGTGCAGCTGGGCGCCGATTTGGCCCGGAAGTTTAAAGAGAGCGATGTGGTGGTCAATGCCATCGAGGCACACCATAATGATGTAGAGCCGAAGACGGTGATTGCCGTTCTAATCCAGGCGGCAGACGCAATCTCTGCGGCGCGCCCAGGCGCTCGCCGGGAGAATGTGGAAAACTATGTCCGAAGGCTGCAAAAGCTGGAAGAGCTTACCAGCTCCTATGCCGGGGTGGACAAGGCCTACGCCATCCAGGCTGGCCGGGAGATCCGGATTATGGTCAAGCCCGAAGTGGTCAGCGAGGACAATATGATTCTGCTGGCCCGGGATATTGCCAAAAAGATCGAGTCCGAGCTGGAGTATCCTGGCCAGATCAAGGTCAACGTGATCCGGGAGACCAAGGCTGTGGAATTTGCGAAATAACGTGGTTTGTCTGGCGGCGCGGAATGTCGAAAACCGGTTTCGACGTTTCGCGCTGCCTTTGGTTTTGTCGAAACGCCAGAACCTTTCTGGAATGGATTGACAATTCCACTGGGATGGGATACAGTATGGAAGCAAGATTGAAAGGAGTTGGCCCATGGAAGCGATTGAAGTGCGGATTGAACGAGTGGTGGATTCCATTTTGGAGGACTACCAAAAAGGGCGGGAGATCGACAAGCTGGATCTGTTCCGGCATCCGGACCGGGACGCCATTGTGGAGATCATCTATAAGCTTCGTAGAATTGTCTACCCCGGCTATTTTCGGGATAAAAACTATCGGATCTACAACGCCAAGCACAATCTATCCATGCTGATTGAGGATGTGACGTTCCATTTGACCCGTCAGATTGGGATTGTGCTGCAAGGGCAGGACAAATATCAGGGTTGGAGCTCGGATCAGATCGAGACGGAGGCGCGGGAGCTCAGTCTGGCCTTTTTCGGCCAGATTCCCATGGTGCGTTCTATGGTGGAAAAGGACATTCAGGCGGCGTTTGACGGGGATCCGGCGTCCTACAGCAAAGATGAGATCATCTATTCCTATCCCGGGCTGTTCGCCATCACGGTTTACCGCCTGGCCCACGCGCTTCATACCCTGGGGGTGCCGATGCTCCCCCGGATCATGACGGAGCATGCCCACAGTCTGACGGGAATCGACATCCATCCTGGGGCCGTCATTGGAGAGTACTTTTTCATCGACCATGGCACCGGTATTGTGGTGGGCGAGACCACGGTGATCGGCAGCCATGCCAAGATCTATCAGGGGGTAACGCTAGGCGCGATGACCACCAGAGGCGGGCAATGCCTGCGCGGGGTCAAGCGGCATCCCACCATTGAGGACCGGGTGACAATCTATGCGGGCGCATCGATTCTGGGGGGCGAGACGGTGATTGGCCACGACTGTGTCATTGGTAGTAACGCATTTATCACCCGTTCCATCGCCCCGGAGACCACGGTGCGAATCAAAAATCAGGAGCTGCAATTCAAGCGCAGGGGATTTTCGGAAAACGGGGATCTTTGCCCTTTGTAACGGTACATATCGAATACATTTAGGTGGGCTTTTGCCAGCGTAAGAGGCTGGATGAAACAAAGAAACTGGGAGAAACTATGAACGAAAAACAGGTATTTGCCCTGGGCTTTTTCGATGGGGTGCATCTGGGCCATGGAGCGCTTTTAACCGCCTGCCGGCTTTTGGCGCAGGAGCTGGGTGCTTGCGCCGCCGCATTGAGCTTTGACACCCATCCGGATGCGTTGGTATCCGGCAAGGCGCCGGCGCTACTGAATACTGCCCAGGATCGGGCGCGGCTGATGAAAGAGCTGTACGGGGTGGAACAGATGCTGACTCTTCGCTTTGACCGGGCGCTGATGCAAACCCCTTGGCAGGTGTTTTTTCAGCAGCTACAGACCAGATACCACGCTGCCGGCTTGGTCTGTGGGCAGGACTTCCGCTTTGGCGACCGGGGGCAGGGGACAGCGGCGCTGCTGGAACAGGCGTGCGCAGCGGTGGGGCTTCCCTGCGTGGTGGTGCCGGAGCAGCGGCTGGAAGGGCAGACGGTGTCCTCCACCTATATTCGCCAGCTTCTGCGCGATGGAGAATTGGAGCGGGCAAACCGGTTTTTGGGCCATCCGCATGTGCTCACCGGCACTGTGATTCAGGGGCGGCAGCTAGGCCGTACGCTGGGTACGCCAACGGCCAATCTTGCTCTGCCGGAGGGACTGTTGCCGCTGCCATTTGGCGTATATGGGTGCCGGGTTCATACCGGCAGCGGGATATACCTGGCTGCCACCAATGTGGGCACAAGGCCCACTGTCAACGGTCACCGGCTTACTGTGGAGGCCTGGCTGCTGGACTTTGCAGGGGACCTGTACGGGCAGCAGATTACCGTGGAGTTTTTGCGGTTTCTCCGGCCGGAGATCAAATTTGCCTCCGTTGGGGAATTGCAAACGGAAATCCAAAAAAATGCCCGGCAAATCCGGGAAATTCTTGGGAAAATATGAAAATTTCCCTTTACTTTTGGGTAGAATTATGGTATGATGACCAAGCTGGCATTGCCAGAGGTTATTTGTATGCCCGTTGCTCAGCTGCTGGAGGCTCCACCGACCGCAGCTTGGCTTCTGGGGAATCATAAGAAAGGTGGATCAAACAATGATTCAGAAGGAAAAAAAGACCCAGGTGATCCTGGACAACGCAACCCATGAGGGCGATACCGGTTCCCCCGAGGTCCAAATCGCCATCCTCACCGCGCGGATCAACGAGTTGACCGACCATCTGCGGGTGCACAAGCACGACAACCATTCCCGCCGCGGTCTGCTGATGATGGTTGGTAAGCGCCGCAACCTGCTGGACTATCTGGCCCGGAAGGACATCAACCGTTACCGTGCAATCATCGCCAAGCTGGGGATTCGTAAGTAATGTAGCAAAGAGGGCGACGTTCGTCGCCCTTTTTCCAAAATGTTCCGGGAGTTCATTTAGCAGTTGAAAGTACCGCCTGTGCAGGCGGCAGTTTCAAGTGCTAAAGCCTCCTGGAGTTGCATCAACACAACAGGAGGTTATCCAAAAATGGTAACGCATAAGACATTTCCAGATCATAAGATTTACGAGACTGAAATCGGCGGCCGTTCCTTTACGGTTGAGGTGGGCAAGGTTGCCGAGCTTGCCAACGCCGAGTGCATCTGCCGCTACGGAGATACAGTGGTGCTCACTACCGTGACCTGCTCTCCCGATCCTAAGCCCGGCATTGATTATTTTCCTCTGACCATCGAGTTTGAGGAGCGGATGTATTCTGTGGGCCGGATTCCCGGTTCCTTTAACCGCCGGGAGGGCAAGCCCTCGGAGCGGGGCATTCTGAACAGCCGGATCATTGACCGGCCCATGCGGCCTCTGTTTGACGAGGAGCTGCGCAACGATGTGGTGGTGACCTGCACCATCCTGGCCAACGACTATGAAAACCCGGTGGAGGTTGTGGCCTCTCTAGGCGCTTCTATTTCCATCGCCTCTTCCGATGTGCCCTGGAATGGACCTGTGGCTACCACCAATGTGGCGTATGTGGGCGGGGAATACGTTATAAACCCCTCCGCCGACCAGCGTAACGCTTCCGATTGCTTTGTATGCATCGCCTCCACCTTTGAAAAGGTGGTCATGATCGAGACAGAGGCCAACGAAGCGCCGGAGTCTGTGGTGCTGGAGTGCATCCGTCTCGCCCATGAGACGAACATGGAGATCGTGAAGTTTATCAACGGCATTGTGGCGGAGATTGGAAAGCCCAAATTCACATTTGAAAAGGCCGCCGTCAACCACGATCTGCTGGACGAGCTGTGCGCTTACGGTCTGGATCAGATCGAGTACGCCCTGGATACACCGGATAAGAACGTCCGGGAGGAGCGGCTGGTGGCTGCCCGCCGGGACTTTGCGGATAAGTTTGCGGAAAAATACGAGGATTTCGACGTCAATATCGACGTGTGTCTCTATAAGATGCAGAAAAAGGTGGTCAAAAAGTGGCTGCTGGCAGGCAAGCGTGTGGACGGCCGTGGCATGGATGAGATTCGTCCGCTGTCCGCCGAAGTTGGCGTTTTGCCCCGGGTGCATGGCTCCGGCCTGTTCTCCCGCGGTCAAACCCAGGTGTTGAGCATCTGTACGTTGAACACGCTGTCCGCCGCGCAAAAGCTGGATACCATCTATCCTGAGGATACGAAGCGGTATATCCATCATTACAATTTCCCCTCCTTCTCCACTGGCGAGGCCAGAGCGGCCCGCTCCACCTCCCGGCGTGAGATCGGCCACGGTGCATTGGCGGAAAAAGCCCTGCTGCCGGTGATTCCCAGCGTGGAGGAGTTCCCCTATGCCATTCGCGTGGTGTCCGAGGTGCTCTCCTCCAATGGCTCTACCTCTCAGGCCTCCATCTGTGGATCGACATTGGCCCTGATGGATGCCGGCGTGCCCATCAAGCGGCCTGTTGCTGGCATTTCCTGCGGTCTGATTTCCGACCAGCAGACCGGAGCCTGGAGAACCTTTACAGATATTCAGGGCGTGGAGGATTTCCACGGCGAGATGGACTTTAAGGTGGCCGGTACCACCCAGGGCATCACCGCCATTCAGATGGACCTGAAGAACAAGGGCCTGACCATGGAGATTATCGCGGACGCGCTGGAGCGCTGCCGTGGCGCCCGGCTGGAGATCCTACAGGAGATCATGCTGCCCTGCATCCCCGCGCCTCGTGAGGAGGTCTCTGAGTTCGCGCCAAAGATGATTTCCATGAAGATTCCTGTGGAGAAGATCCGAGAGGTTATCGGCTCCGGCGGTAAGACCATTCAGAAGATTTGCGCGGACACCGGGGCAAAGGTGGACATTGACGACGATGGCTCCGTCTTTATCTCTGCGGTGGACACTGCGGCGGCGATGGAAGCGAAGAAGATGGTAGACGATATCTGCTTTGTTCCCGAGGTGGGCAAGCTGTACTACGGCAAAGTTGTGCGGATTCTGCCCATCGGCGCGTTTGTAGAGGTTGCCCCCGGCCATGACGGCATGGTGCATATCTCCAAGTTGGAAAACCATCGAGTGGAAAAGGTGGAAGATGTACTGAACCTGGGAGATATGACCTGGGTGAAGTTCATGGGCTTCGATGAAAAGGGCCGCGCCAACTATAGCCGCAGAGACGCGCTGCGGGAAATGGAAGGAAAATAAGTTTTTATCATACCATTCGTCCCGGATCACAGCTGTGGTACGGGCCGAAAAAGGTTGATGAAAGTCGT
>CAOJND010000116.1 GCA_948439445.1 uncultured Eubacteriales bacterium
ATTGAAAGTAACGATGAAATTGGCGTACTTGCTTCCAGTCTGAATACAATGGCAAGCCGATTGCAGGAAACGATGGAAGAATTAACAAATGCTAATCATCAGCTAACTGACGATGTAAAGAAATTCAAATCGCTGGAGGCACAGCGCAGAAACTTTTTTGCGGCAGTTTCCCATGAGCTGAAAACTCCGCTTACTATCTTAAAAGGGCAAATTGAAAATATGATTTTAGGATATGGGGATTATCAAAATCACAAAAAATATCTGCCCGAAGCACTAAAAGCTACGGAAGATATAGAACATCTTGTGAAAGAGATTATTTCCATATCTAAAATGGAAAGTATGGACTTAGCGGATACCTTGCAGGAAGTTTCGTTAAATCAAATGATAGATGACACGATACAAGCTATTATGCCACTTGCACTGGATAAGGATATTCAGATACACCAAAATTTCAGCACTGACATAGTCTTGTCTATCAATCCTAATCTTTGGAATAAAGCCCTTTCTAATATTATCGGGAACGCCGTTCGGCACTCTCCTTGTGGTGAAGATGTTTTCATAACTTTGCAATCCTCTGAAAACGGAGTTGCCCTCGTTATTGAAAATACTGGAGCGTCCATTCCAGAAGCTGATCTTCCTCATATGTTTACACCGTTTTATCGGGCAGACAAATCAAGGAATAAGGCAACGGGAGGAAGCGGTCTGGGGCTATACATTGTCAAAACAATTCTTGATCTGCATGGTATGACTTATTGCATTAGGAATACTGAGCAAGGCGTAGCCTTTTTCCTTTATCTGAGTTGATAGTAGCTTCGTCTTATAAAAAGCAAATCAAAAACGAATCAAAATCTAACCGTTCTTTCTTAAAATAGATGTATCTCAAGGAAAGGATGGTTTTCTATGAATTTATTTCACCGTGCGTTTCTCTATGTAACGCGAAAAATCACAAAATCTTTTACGCTGTTTTTAATTCTCCTTGTGATTTCAACTTTGGTGCTTTCCGGAGTTGCGATCAAGGACGCCACCGGAACCGCCGCCTTAAATGTGCGGCAGGCATTGGGCGGCGTATTCACTTTGCAGCAAAATACTGACGATCCCAGCAAATGGGTATCGACTCCGGTTGGAAACACTGGTTCTCAATCCTACTATGACGGCGAACCACTGACCGTGGAGTTGGCGGAGCGTATTATGGCCGGAACAACGGGCATCAGTGGCTACAATGCAACCTATACAAATTATACGGTTCCTCTGAATACAGACGGTAAGATTTTAGAGCTGCTAGAGTCAGAGGATAACGGCAGCAGTCTGGGTTCACTAATAGCTGGTTCCGGGGATTTTAATTCCACAGTATCTACGATCGCCGCCACCAATACCGCCTACGACAGCTATTTCGCAGGCGGATATATAGAACTTGTGGAGGGCAAGCACTTCACCACGATGGATAAAAACTCTGCAATTATGAGTTCAGAGCTTGCACAACACAACGGTTTAAGCGTTGGGGATAAAATCACCTTGCGCATGTCGGAGTATAAAGCCTCCATGATGGGAATAGACGCAAGCAAGACAAAGGTTGAGGTCACAATTGTGGGCTTGTTCCGTTCCACAGCAAAAAGCACAACCTCTCTTTCCAACTGGTCTATGGACAACTCTATTTTCACCACGTTGGAGGTCGTAAAGACCGCACGGCCAGACATGGGAGACGAGAGTTTTGAACGTATCCAATTTTATGTAAATGATCCCGGCGAGATAGATAACATTGTTAAGAACGTAAAAAAACTGCCTGATCTCGACCCGACGGATTTTATTGTCAGTATTGACAGCAGCAATGTGGACGCAGTTATGGAGCCGTTGGCAAACATGAACCGTCTTATCTCGATACTGATTCTCCTTGTTCTTGTGGTTGGTGCGGCTATCCTCTGCTTGGTGCTGTCCATCCGTATGAAGGAACGGGTACATGAAAGCGGCGTACAGCTTGCGCTGGGCATAAGTAAGAAAAATATTGTCGCACAGTATTTGACCGAGGTTCTTATCATTGCTGTTTTCGCCTTCTCTCTATCCACCTTTACAAGTGGTTTTGTAGCAAAAACCGCAGGACATCAACTCTTAGACAATACCATTGCGGACAGCGTACAGTCCCCCGCAGCCAAATCGCTTGGTACAAGCATGGACGGGGAAACCTTTTTGGGAAGCTCCGATTTTGTGCCGGAATTTGAGGGAAGCAATCCTTTGACAAAAATTGAGGTGGAGATTGAGCCTGTGATGGTTGCAGGGATGTTTAGTATCGGGTTCTTAATGATCTGTGCAGCGGTTATGCTTGCAGCAGCGCCTGTTCTGCGTATGAAGCCGAGAGAAATACTCTCAAAAATGAGCTAAGGAGGAACAAGCAATGGGCATTATGGAGATAAAAGGAGTCCGTTACACCTACGATAACAAACGAAATATTTTGAAATCAGTCCATGCGGATTTTGAAGCGGGAAACATGTATGCGATTGTCGGCCCGTCCGGGTGCGGAAAAACAACCTTGCTCTCTCTATTGGGCGGTTTGGACAGCCCCACGGGAGGACAAATCCTGTTTGATGGACAGGATATTGAAAAGATTGGTCTTGCTGCACACAGAAAAAATGATGTTGCGTTCATTTTTCAAAGCTATAACCTAATTGATTATTTGACGCCACAGGAAAATGTGGCACTGACATCAAAACTGCCGCCGTTGCCAATCTTAGAGCGTGTTGGGCTTACAAAGGAGGAAGCAAAACGAAATGTTCTGAAACTCTCCGGCGGGCAGCAGCAGCGGGTAGCAATCGCTCGTGCGCTAGCTTCTGACGCAAGCGTTATTCTTGCAGATGAGCCGACAGGAAACCTTGACGAAGATACTGCGATTGAAATTACAAACATTCTGAAAGAATGTGCCCATCAGATGAATAAGTGCATGATAATCGTGACGCACTCGAATGAACTTGCAAAACAGGCTGATATGATTTTGAAATTGCGAAAAGGAGAACTGCAAATTGTAGATGCTTCCGATTCAAACGCAGGAAAAGAGCAAAAAAACTAGATGAAGCATTTATCACAGATCATGCAGGGGAAAAACGCAAAGCTGATTAGCAAAGTGGCAAATTGGAGCTTATGGCGGCAGTAATATGAATTTTGATATAAATAAATTAAAATGGACAAGAAAACCTGCGGATTACACTGTATCCAAAGATTGAAGTGATAACAAGCCCTCATACAGATTTATGGCAGAGAACATACTATCATTTCAGAAATGACAATGCACCCGTTTTGCAAATGGAAATATCAAAATGTAAATGGCTTGCCTATAACGGACAGCAGCCAGACTAAGCGTGGCAACCGGGAGTTTGTAGAATCAAAGAATTTATAAATAGAACGATCCCATTGAAAGAATAAGAATTCTTCAATGGGATTTTTTATGCTGAAAATCCCAAGCTACAAATTTTGTTTCAATCCCTCCGTGCCTTGACAAGCAAGGGTTTGCCCCCTATAATACTGCCAGCATCAATTTGGAGAGGAGGCATTCCCATGCTGCCAGAGGCCTTTTTGCAACGGATTCAGCGCCAGCTCGGATCGGAATATCCCGCATTCTTGGAGGCAATGGACATGCCCCGGGCGGTGGCATTGCGGTTTAACCCCAAGCGGGGGAAGCCGGAGCTGCCCTTTGTGGGAGAGCCGGTACCCTGGGAGCCTATGGGCTACTACTACGATCCCCAAGCCAGGCCGGGCTTGCACCCCTGGCATGAAGCAGGAGTATACTACCTACAAGAGGCCAGCGCTATGGCGCCGGTGACTCTGCTGGATCCCCAGCCCGGGGAACAAATCTGTGACCTATGCGCCGCGCCCGGTGGAAAGACCACGCAGATTGCCGGGCGGATGGGAGGAGAGGGCCTACTCTTATGCAATGAAATTCACCCAACCAGGGCCAAAATTCTATCTCGAAACGTGGAGCGGTTGGGTATTGCCAACGCCCTGGTAACCAATGAACGTCCCGCTGCATTGGCGGAGCGGTTTCCCGGCGGCTTCGACCGGGTGCTGGTAGACGCCCCCTGCTCCGGCGAGGGCATGTTCCGTAAGGAAGAAGCTGCCGTGAACGATTGGAGCTTGGAGACAGTGACTTTGTGCGCCCAGCGGCAGCAGCAGATCCTGGACTGCGCCGCCGCCCTGGTCCGCCCGGGCGGTAGGCTGGTCTATTCCACTTGTACCTTCGCGCCGGAGGAAAACGAGGAAGTCGTAAAGGCGTTTTTGCTGGCCCACCCGGAATTCTCCCCGGAGACTGTGAACGCTCCCTGGTTTACTCCCGCTGGAACAGGATGTTTCCGGTTGTGGCCCCACAAACTCCGAGGCGAGGGACATTTTGCAGCGGTGTTGCATAAAGATGGGATGGAATCAGCTGATCTTCCCGCCACCCAGGCGGGTACACTTCCCGCCAGTTTTCTGGAATTCGGGCGGGAGTTGGGCATTTCCCTCCCCCCGGGAAAGGCCCTACCTTTTGGCCAGAGCTTGTTTTGGACACCGGAATCCATGCCGGAGCTGGCAGGACTGCGGGTACTTCGCCCGGGTTTGGAGCTGGGAAGCTTGAAAAAGAACCGGTTTCAGCCTGCCCACGCCTTGGCACTGTGGCTGGAGGACTGTAGTCGAACCCAGGATTACCCGGTGGACAGCCGGGAATTGGAGGCATTCCTCCACGGGGATGTGACGCCGTCGCCGGAGCGGGGCTGGCGGCTGGTTACAGCGGGTGGATTTCCCATTGGCTGGGGAAAAGGAGACGGCCGGATTCTAAAGAACCACTATCCCAAGGGGCTACGGCGTGAACGGAAGAACTAGAAGTTCCTCCGCAAAGCGCTGTCGGATTTCCTGTTTCTTTGGGTGAATTGCCACTTTACACCACTGAAAAGCCATGGTATAATATCAAATACTGATTAATTTAATTATTTCGCAAGGAGTGGATCATCCTTGGCAAAATATGAAATTTCCGGCGGCGTCCCGCTGACCGGATCTGTTACGGTCAGCGGTGCAAAAAACGCCGCTGTTGCCATCCTCCCGGCGGCCCTGCTGGTCAGCGGCCCTTGCCGGATTGAAAATGTTCCCGATATTTCGGATGTGCGGATTTTATTGGATATTCTCGCCGGTATGGGCGCTCAGATTGAAAGACCCGCCCCCAATGTGGTAGAAATTGACTGTACCAACGTGCCGGAATGTGAGCCGGATCCCGATTTGGTTCGGAAAATGCGCGCCAGCTATTACCTCATGGGCGCACTACTGGGCCGCTTTGGAAAAGCCCACGTGGTTCTACCCGGGGGGTGTAATTTTGCCACCCGTCCCATCGATCAGCATATTAAGGGATTTGCCGCCCTGGGCGCCGAGGTGGTGGAAACCACGGACTACGTGGCCCTATCCGCAGGGCCGGACGGCCTGCATGGCAATGAGGTCAGTCTGGATGTGGTCAGCGTTGGCGCAACTATGAACATTATGATCGCCGCCGTGCTGCTGCCCGGTCAGACGGTAATTCAGAACGCTGCGCAAGA